>JAGLKL010000079.1 GCA_023141075.1 Alphaproteobacteria bacterium | reverse complement strand
TGCATAAATAATATCTTCTATCGTAATTTCACTTGGATCCATGCATAGTGCATAACCACCACGAATCCCGCGTGTAGATACAATAATACCGCCTTTAGACAACATTTTTAGAATTTTGGATACAGTCGGCTCAGGCACACAACTGACCCTCGAGAGCTTTGCAGCACTCATTAATTCGTCTTCACTACTGGCCATAATAGAAAGAATTACGACAGCATAACCAGCAAGTTTTGATATTCTGATCATAGTCTTAAGACCCAAAATTTTACGATTGAGCTAAACGGTACTCATTCCGTACTGTTTTGTCAATTCATATTATAAAGAAATTAGGGAAATCTTATTTAAGATACTCGCGCGAACGAACTATTCTTTGAATGTATACTTGAGTGTATACAATTACTTTGTTGATGAAAAGCTTATATTAGCATTTTTATCTTCTGCATCATTTAAATGCCATGCATTCCTAGCCATAAAGACGGGATCATCATCGTGATCTCTCGCTATCGATACTTGATTGGCATCAATAAAAGCCTTGAGAACTGCTTGATCTTGAGCAGATATCCATCGAGCAGTATACAAACTGGTCTCTTCAAATTTTACAGGGATTTCATATTCTGTGCGAATACGATCACGCAATACATCAAATTGCAGCGGCCCTACCACACCTACAATCCAGTCCGGATCGGCATAAGGTTTAAAAACCCGCGCAGCCCCTTCTTCTGCCAGTTGCACTAGCGCTTTGCCTAAATGCTTGGCCTTAAGTGGGTCTTCAGCGCGTGCACGTTGCATGTATTCCGGCGCAAAACTTGGTATTCCGGTAAAAACCAGTTCCTCTCCTTCTGTAAGAGCGTCCCCGATTCGCAAGTCCCCGTAATTGGGCAACCCGATAATATCGCCGGGATAAGCCTCCTCAGCAACTTCCCTGTCTTGCGCAAGGAACAACTGCGGCGAATGAATCGTCAGCATCTTGCCCGAGCGTACATGTTTTAGCTTCATGCCCTTGCGAAATTTTCCTGAACATATACGCGTGAAAGCAATACGATCCCGATGTTTTGGATCCATATTTGCCTGAATTTTAAAAACAAATGCCGTAACTTTATCTTCTTTCGGATCAATTTCCCGGCTTTGCGTTGCCTGCGAACGAGGATATGGCGCAAATTTTGCCAACCCGCCTAGAAGCTCGCGCACACCGAAATTATTCACGGCACTTCCAAAAAATACCGGCGTCATCCCACCTTTAAGATAACTCTGGGTTCTAAACTTAGGAAATACCCCGCGAATCATCTCCACGTCCTCACGAAGCTTTTCCGCAAGATCTTCTGGAAGCAGCTCATCAATTTTAGGATCATTCAGACCACTACACTCAATCGCCTCGGTCAGAGTTTCACCTTTACCCCGGTCAAATAAAACCAGATTGTCATCCAACAGATTATAACATCCCTTAAAATCCCGCCCCATACCAATCGGCCAGCTCGCCGGAACAACCTCCAGAGCCAGCTTCTGCTCAATCTCATCAAGCAAATCAAACGGGTCTTGCCCGTCACGATCCATCTTATTGATAAAAGTGATGATGGGAATATCGCGCAAGCGGCACACTTCAAAGAGCTTATAGGTCTGGATCTCAATGCCTTTAGCACAATCCAGAACCATAACCGCGCTATCAACCGCCGTAAGAGTACGATACGTGTCTTCAGAAAAGTCCTCGTGACCCGGCGTATCCAGAAGGTTATATGTGATACCCTCATTCTCAAAAGTCATCACCGAAGACGCCACAGAAATTCCGCGCTCCTGCTCAACCTTCATCCAATCGGAACGCGCACGCCGCCGCTCCCCTTTGGCCTTTACCATACCCGCAAGCTGAATAGCTCCTCCAAAAAGAAGGAGCTTTTCCGTCAAAGTCGTCTTACCGGCATCCGGATGAGAAATAATCCCAAAAGTTCGCCGATTTTTTATGATAGGGGTTAAATTAGACACAGTCGTTAAATCAATCCGTCAGGCTATCAGAAATTAAAATGTTCTCTGAATAGTGTCACCGGCACTTCTGACATCCTTGCCCATTCCTTCAACAGTAGAACATGATGCCAAAGACAAACTCATTAACATAAAGCAGGCACAAATCGTAAATTTTCTCATTTTATTTTCCTTTTTAAAAATATCTAGATCATATCCCCTTCAAAAGGGTTTTCCATCTCCAAATCTTCAATCTCAATAACCCAGAGATCGGGATCACGCATAATTGCTCGCTGAATATACTGATCTGCTAACGCTTCTTCAACCAGTTCTTTTTGTATAGCGTCCATCCATCCCAATTCACCATCAAGATTACGCTGCTGCATCAGCACACGGCACTGCCCTTTAAGCCCGTTTAACTTAAGCAAAATTGTCCCGGAATTGCGCTCTCCACGCTGGTGAACATAATAAAACACACCCTTATCATTGAGCGGCTTTAATTGTGCTTCAATCCAGAAATGGACAGGCAAACATGTTTCGCTATCATGCTCAAACATCCGCAATACTTTCTTAATTAAATCCTGATCCCAGACAGTATACAGATTATAATTGATCTTGCACGGCTCTAATACCACGCTTTATACGTTTTTCGGGCATCATGATTTGCACACATGTTCCTTTACCGGACTCCGACTGAATTTCCAAAGACCCACCATGCATTTCCACCATTGCCTTCGCAAGCGGCAAACCAAGCCCGGTGCCCTGCCGGTGCAAGTCACGCATATCTGAATTATCATCCACTTGCCCGAAAGGCTCCAGTGCCTTATGGATTTTGTCCTCGGAAATTCCGACACCCTGATCCTCCACAGACATTAACAACCCGCCACTTTTCTTATCCATTTTAGCCAATATGGTAATTTTCCCATCTTTCGGAGAATACCTGATAGCATTAGCAATAAGATTAATTAACGTTTGCCGCATAAGCCGATAATCAGCACAAACCGGGGGTAAATCGTCATCAACTTGCTGGACAATATCTATATTGCTGGCAAAAATCTTTGAAACCATCATCCGGCACACAGAATCAATCATTTTTCTAATATCAAGCGCCTCTTCCACAAGCTCCAGACGTCCGGCCTCAATTTTGGACATATCAAGTACCTCGTTGATAATGCTTAACAAATGTTCAGCGCTCATATGGATATCAACTGTATATTCCTTGTATTTCTCGTTACCAACAGGGCCAAACGTCTCTTTCATCATCAGTTCAGAAAACCCGATAATCGCATTTAGGGGAGTCCGTAACTCATGGCTCATATTGGCAAGAAAATTGGATTTAGCGTGGTTTGCAGCATCAGCCTGCTCCTTGGCAACACGCAAGAAATGCTCCATCCGTTTGCGCAAAGTAATATCCATCACAGTTGTGACCAGATATTTGCGGTTCTGGCTTAAGGTCAGTGTCGCAGATGTAAACAGGATATTGGCAATCCCGCCATCTTTGCGCAGCATCTTCACTTCACCGGTAGAACGCACACCCACACTCAGGAATTTTTTGTGATTAATACGTGTTTTTTCACGCTCATCCTCAGCAACAAAATCAACAAACTGAGCACCGACACTCTCATCACGCGTCCAGCCGTAAGTCCGCAAAAAACTATCATTTACCCGCACAATTAAGCCACGCTCATCGGTCACAACAATCCCGACTTCACTCACCTCAAAGATTGAGGCCAGAAACATCATCGCGTCATCACGCTCACGCTGCAAAATTGATCCGTCTTTGATCTCAACCTGACCGACAACATCTAGAAAAGTGACTTGACCTGTATCTTCGTCAAGAATGGGACAAACCCAAAACCTACGCACACGCATTTCCTGTCCGTCAAAAAGAGGTAAGATTTGAACACTCACCACCTGTTTGCGCACAATACAGACTTGAAAAGACTGATCGAGTTGCAAAGCACTTTCACTGCTAACCAAATCTGAGAGTTTATGGCCGATTATTGCTTTCTTTTCGCACCGAAAATATGCCTCCGCATTGTTATTACACCGGACAATCTTACCCGCTCGCCCGTCCTCAACTTCAACAATAAGCCTAGGTTCCGGCATAATGTTGAACAATCTATCAAAATCAGGTGTCTTGCTTATTTCCACTAACCCAAAACCCTTTATGATCCTAGGGTCTAAACCCATAGCTTTTATTCATTCTGCGCAACAATCAATTCTTTTGTACATAACGTTCCAGAGCACTAAGTTCCCTGTATTTCAGAACCGTATCTGTATTCTCCATATCAGAGGTCGCCAGATCATTGCTGAGATATTTCATAAGTTCTTCAACTTCATCCCCTATAACAGGTTCTGCAATACAGCAAGACATACTCAAAGGTTTGCCCTCTTCTGCAGAAAACCGCACAGAGATTTCCTGATACTCAAGCTCTTTTCTCAAGCGCTCTAGCGCAGTAAACCCGCCGGTAATATCGGTCTGCTTCAGACAAAGCGCATACACACCATCACCCATATAATACGCATCATCAAAGGAGCGCATACTGATTTTTACAAGGCTTGCGATTAATTTTATATAACCATCTGCTTCACTTTTTTCGACAGTCTTCAAAATATCTTTAAAACGATCAATACGAGCTAATGCCAAACAAAAACTTTTTCCATGGCGAGAAAGGCGCTCCATTTCGCGCGAAACATCTAGCAAAAGCATATTTTTACTACGTAACCCAATAAAAGAATCAAAACCGCTTCCTTCAGCAAGCAGGTCTTTTTCCAAGCGCCGCACATGAAAAACAAATTCCTCAAACAAAGTAATAAGTTCTCTATACTGCTTATATTCCGGCTTCATTTGCGTTTTCATAGCATTATCACACAATGCCGAAGCCTTGTTAAACAGATCGTTATGCAAAGCATTCAGGCGCTCTACGATTTCCGGACGAATAGTTTCGCTACTATTAGATGACACAACCCACTGAGCAAATGATGTGGGTTTACGCAGCTCGGTGCTTAAATCGTTTTCTTCCGGATAAAAAAGACGATTCAATAAGTCGTGAAACCACTGGCTGTGCTCCTGCAAAATCGGCTGAAAAGCTTCTAATGCATCATTCTCAGTATCATATTTCAAAGGCGACATTTAAAATCCTGTTTCTTGCTCAATCAATTTACGGTTTTGCGCAATTATTTCTCAGCACAAATAGTGTACAGAAAAAAAGTTAATCTTCGTTAAAAACATATAAAAAACAACAGAGTTATCAAGAAAAAACAAAAAATAATCGTGATTTTCAGGGACTGAGGATTTAAAAAATGACCCTTATTTTTTAAACTCCGGTTACCAACCATTCTTTTTCCAGATCATCGAGAGAATCCTTCGCAATGGCTGCCCGCACCTCACGCATAAGCATATTAATTGTCGCAATATTGTGCTGGGAAAGTATCTGCGAAGCGAGAAGCTCATTGGCTTTTAGCAAATGATGGATATAAGCCTTAGAGAAATTCTGCGAAGCTGGAATACCAACCCGCTCATCCAAGGGGCTGTCATCTGTACGATAGCATGCATTCTTCAAATTGATCGTTTCTCTGGGCTCTCCTTTAATATACGCTGCGCCATGACGAGCCAGCCGCGTTGGGATCACACAATCAAACGTATCTATCCCCAGCCGCACAAAAGTAAACACATCTCTAATGCGCCCGATCCCCAAGAAGTGAACGGGTCTGTTAGGATGAATATATTGCACACTAGAAGCCACCACATTATACATTTCCTCATCGCTTCCACCCAGACAGCCGCCAATAGCCGTGCCAAAAAAGTCACGATCTTTTGTATATTCTGAAGAAAAACGCCGCAAATCTTCATATACGCCACCTTGCACGATGCCGTAAAGAGCCTGCTTGCCATCATCATATGCACCAAACTCAGTTAAACAACGATCACCCCAGCGAATCGACATTTCCATGGAACGCGCCGTATAGTCTTTATCCACATGATATGGCGTGCATTCATCAAATTGCATAATTAAATCAGCCCCAAGCTTACGCTGGATCTCCATAGACGATTCGGGTGTCAAAGTAATTTTTCTTCCATCAACATAAGACTTAAACACACAGCCCTCTTCACTGATAGAAAGCAAAGATTTGTTATCATAGCCCTTATTGTTCTTACCTTTGATTTCATTGGCCATAACTCCCTCACCCAGTGAGAAAACCTGAAACCCCCCGCTATCAGTAAGCATTGGCTCATCCCAGCCCATAAATTTATGCAAACCGCCCATTTGCTCAATCAACTCAGCTCCGGGCTGGATCATCAGATGATAGGCATTAGAGAGAATAATATCGGTACGCGCTTCTTTAAGCTGCACCGGAGATAGGTTTTTAACGGTGGCTTTGGTTCCACAGAAGATATAATTCGGGGTTTCTATTGTGCCATGAGGCGTAGTAAGACGCCCGATCCTGGCTCTTGACATCGAATCACGCTTAGTTATTTCAAATAAAAAATTTGAATAATCCGGCATTGTCCCTTCTTCCCTCTTTCACACAATAAAACCCGCTCTCAAACACGTTGAGCGGG
>JAGLKL010000078.1 GCA_023141075.1 Alphaproteobacteria bacterium | reverse complement strand
AATGTATTATTCTTAAGTGGAACTATTATAAAACTAGAGCATAAAACATGTTTGCTATAGAAAATGCGCGACCAACAGCAAAAAAATTATTGAACCATATTGATACGTTCGAAGAATTTTGCCTCGGCAACCGCAGCTACACACCCTCAATCTTCAGGACAATCAATGAAGAGCTGAGTATCGGTGCCGTTCTGATGCTCGGAAAACACCGCTTTCAAAAAGAACATGATGGTAACCACCTGCTCTGGAAAGGTTTGGATCAGTGCGAACATGATCTAGGCCCAGTCAATGAAACCAACATAATGCGTGACTTTCCGGGATTTCACAGAAGAAGATCTTTGTCTCTGGGCAAAAAAGATATAAAAGAGACACAAATCGTTCCTCATCCTCATGGTAAGGGAACCTTGTCCATCGTCATCATGAATGACGACACAATCGGTATCGGTCCGAATTTCCGTATCGCACTAAGAAACGCTGCACTTCGCATGCATCTTAAATCACGGTTTAACTTCGCTGCAATGCTTACAACATGGAAAGTTCCTTGGGGCAACTCCTAAAGTCTAAACCCGCTAGCTGTAATTAAACTCAGATAATATTTCTTCTTTGCCCTCTTGTGCATTTGTGCTCACATGATTATCCTTGCGCAAAATAACAAAATAGCCAAAAGCAAGGAACGTAAGTAAAAGCCATGCAAATCCTTTCATCCACCACCTCGCCCACAGAAAACATAAGCGAAACCGTAAACACGAACCCCGGAGGCGATGACACTGTTATTTCCATTTGGGATGAAGTCGTAAACGTTTGGCAAAACGGTTTTATGGGGATAGATATCGGCAAAATCATCGTAGCATTATTCATACTTTCAATTTTTTTGGTTTTACGTGGCCTTATAAGTAAATACCTCATCAACTCTATCAAACGTTGGTCGGAAAAATCAAAAACGGATATCGACAATAAAATTATCAAAGCAATCGCGCCTCCTATCCGTTTTATTCCGATTATCATTGGTGTCTTCTTTGCAGTCCAGACTCTTAACCCTCAAGGCTTTCTCGCAGTATTTTTCTCACGCATCATACGCTCAATGATTGCCTACACTATTTTCTGGGCATTGCACCGTGCCCTCAGCCCTATGCAGGCCATATCCAGAAAAATGGAACGCATTTTGACCGCGACAATGACAACATGGGTTTTCAAATTTCTAAAAGTTGCAGTCGTATTTATCGGTAGTGCCGTCATTCTTGAAATCTGGGGCATAGCCATCGGCCCGCTCCTTGCCGGTCTAGGACTTTTTGGTGCGGCTGTTGCTTTGGGTGCACAAGACCTATGCAAAAACCTGATCGGTGGAGCCACTGTTATTGCCGAAAAACGTTTTTACCCCGGCGACTGGATCAAAGTTGAGGGAGTAGTTGAAGGCGTTGTTGAAGATATCGGCTTTCGCTCCACCCTCGTACGCCGCTTTGATAAAGCTCCGGTTTTCGTCCCTAATGCCGATCTGTCAGATGCCACTGTTATCAATTTCTCTCGTATGACAAACAGGCGTATTTACTGGAAAATAGGGGTAACGTACGACACAACCCGCGAGCAACTTATTACCATACGCGATGAGATCATCAAATATCTTGAAGAAAATGACGCTTTTGAAAAACCGCCTTTAGTTCCCCTATTCGTAAGAATTGAGGGTTTCAATGATTCTTCCATCGATTTCATGGTCTACTGTTTCACAAAAACAACAAATTGGGGAGAATGGCTGGAAATTCGTGAAGAATTCGCTCTGGTCATAAAAGATATCATCGAGAATAAAGCCGGAACCTCTTTTGCTTTCCCATCACAATCCATTTATGTGGAAAGTCTTCCCGATACCATGGATAAACCTGAACTTTTCACTCCGCCCGAGGCCAAAACAAAAAGTAAGAAAACAGCCCCCAAAAGTGTTGCAAAAAAAGAAGGAAAGTAAAAAGTCAGGCATAATGAAAAAACGTGCTAAGGACTTAGGGCATGAGTTCATCTACTGCAAAAACAAAAGAGAAATCGTCGACAATGCCAAAACATGTCAGCCTGCCTGACATTCCGGCATTATGCGTAAATGGAGAAATCGGCGTACTCTTCACCGGCGACGGGGAGCTACTCACTCTACCTCATAAAGAAATCCCCTCCATTATCAGGAACAAAGCTATAATGGTGTGCCATACTCCATACACGAAAAACAGATTAGGCTTTGAGGAGTTTTTCACTTTTGACGTATTGGAGCTTTTTGCCTTCACCCACCCTACGCGCTTTTGCGTACCAACACCTGCCGGACTATGCAAAGCCTTGGGGCTAGAGCCACCTGAAAATTTTGAAGATTATCCCTTCGCCCTGATGGATATCGCCCGTACTTTGCTCCAAAATTTGCAAAACGACCCGTATAGCGAACAAGCCGATCCCATAAATATAGCATGCACTATGGGGCTTAAAGGCAAAGGTTGGCCGTGGAGCTCATATGTATGCACTGCTCTTGGACATGACTACGATCCCAAAACAGAAATACTTTCACGCCGCGCTCTAAATGTCTGGAAACACTTGCCGGAATGGGGAGAAGAACCGCCTGAACCACCCGCTGCGCATGAAGGCGTGGACGCAAAAGAAGCACTCGACAAACTCACCGAGCTTTTGAGCGTCGGCGATAAACCCAGCGAAACACGCCCCGGACAAGAAGCATATTGCCAAAGCGTAAGCGCTATGTTTGAACCTATGGCCGAAGATGAAAACCCGCATATCGTGCTGGCCGAAGCCGAAACAGGTGTTGGAAAAACACTTGGCTATCTAGCTCCGGCCAGTGTATGGGCTGATAAGAATGAAGGCGCAGTTTGGATATCAACCTTTACTAAAAACCTGCAACGCCAGATCGATAGCGAACTGGATCGCCTATACCCCCACCCGGTTGTTAAAGATGCCTACGTAGCTGTGAGAAAAGGGCGTGAGAATTATTTATGCCTGCTTAACCTCGAAGACGCCGCCGCAGGCGCGGGACTCTCCTATAATCCGCGCCACGCAATCAGCGCCGGAATAATGGCACGTTGGGTCGCCGCCACAAAAGATGGCGATTTGAGCGGATCGGATTTTCCCGGATGGTTACCCGGTATTCTAGGTTGGGCCAATACAGTTGGCTTATCAGACCGGCGCGGTGAGTGTATCTACTCAGCTTGTGATCATTATCGCCGCTGTTATATAGAACGCTCAGTGCGTAAAGCCACGCGCTCCCGACTAGTCATCGCCAATCATGCACTGGTCATGATTAACGCTGCCGGGTCAACTTCTTCAAATGACATGCCCACGCGCTATGTTTTTGATGAAGGCCATCACCTTTTCAGCGCCGCTGATAGCGCTTATGCTATACATCTCACCGCCAGAGAAAGTGCCGAGCTGAGACGATGGATCATGGGAAATGAAGGCGCACGTAAAGGGCGCAGCCGCGGCCTCAAACGCCGCTGCGAAGACCTCATAGAAGGTGATGAAAAAGCTGTGCGTGCACTTGAAGACATTATGAAACAAACAACGAATTATCTTTGTGCCGCAAATTGGAGCCGCCGTTTCAAAGACAAAGCCCCTGTCGGCTCGTGCGAAAATTTCCTTATGCAAGTTTATCGTCTCGTTCACGCCCGTGCCACCGCTAAAAATCTTGAAGACCCCTACTCTATCGAAATCCCGCTATTCCCGCTTGATAATGAAATTCTAAGCACCTGCACCAAGCTAAAAAAATCATTGAGCAAACTTCTAAAGCCCATGGACACACTGGCCAAACACATGCGCGAACGCCTTGCAAAAGATCAGGGAGAAATGGATAGTGACACCCGCAAGCGTATGGATGCTCTAGCCTCCTCACTGGAGCGTCGCGGCTGCCTAACATTGAAAAACTGGATTGCCATGCTGGAAACCATGGAAAAGGAAAAAACCGTTGAGAGCTTTGTCGATTGGATGGAAGTTGAGCGTATTGACGGCAAGGCCGTGGATGTCGGCATATACCGCCATTATGTTGATCCGATGAAACCCTTTGCCACTTCGATGCGGCCACATGTACACGGTATGACTGTCACTTCGGCAACATTGCAAGACAGCAGCAATAACGAAAAGCTTAACTGGCAAGCCGCAAATGAACGCAGTGGCGCTCACTACCTTAACCCAAATCCGCAGCAAACAAGTTACCCGTCACCTTTTAATTACGAAAAAAGCACCAAAGTTATTATCATTAATGATGTGAACAAAAATGATCTTGAACAAGTAGCTTCAGCCTATCAATCCATGTTCACCGCTGCAAACGGAGGAGCACTTGGACTATTCACAGCCATACAGCGCCTACGCGCTGTTTATGATAAAATCGCACTTCCTCTGGAAAAATCGGGACTGACACTTTACGGCCAACATATTGAACAAATAGATAACGGTACATTGATCGATATATTCCGCGAAGAACGCAATGCCTGCCTGCTAGGCACAGATGCCGTGCGCGACGGCGTAGATGTACCCGGAGACTCGCTGCGCCTAATAGTATTTGACCGCGTGCCTTGGTCTCGCCCGACATTGCTGCATAAAGCAAGACGCAAAGCTTTTGGCGGCAGACGCTACGACGAAATGCTCACGAGACTGAAACTCAAACAGGCATTTGGCCGACTAATCCGCCATGAAAAAGATAAAGGCATCTTTGTAATACTTGATTCCATGCTCCCCTCGCGACTGCAAACCGCCTTCCCGAAAGACACCCCCATTCTCAAAATCGGTCTCAAAGAAGCGGTGGAAGAAATCAAAGCGTTCTTGTAAAACCCACATAAAAACATAGAGTGTTTACACCACCTTCATTGCCACAAAAAAGAATCAGACTATGATTGCTTTTTTCACTCAAGCAAAAACAGAAAAGCCGCCTATGTCTCCTTTTGTTTATGAAATAACTGATATAGACCCTATCGAAGCTTTTTTGGCTGTTAAACATCTCCCTTACAGTCTGCTTTTAGATAGCGCCGATCTCAAACATCCCAACAGCCGTTACACTTACGTAATGTGCATGCCCGTCGAAACAATCGAAGCAAAAAACGGCACAATAACAGTAACCAACTGGGATCAACGCTTAACCCTGCAAGGTGATCCGCTCGATCTCCTCGGGGAGCGCCTCTCATCATGGATAAATGAAACAAAGAGCCTTAAAAACCTGCCTCCTTTCCAAGGCGGAGCAGCAGGATTATTTAGCTATGATTTATGCCGATCGATTGAAGAATTGCCTGAAATTGAAAATGCTGAAACGATTGTCCCCGATCTGGCAATAGGTATTTACGATCAAGTTCTGGCTTACGATAATTTGACAAAACGATCTCACATCTTCACCCATGCCCGGAATGAAGAAGAAGCCACCGGAAAACGCGACCATTTTATCAAGCTAATTACAAAAAAAATTGGCGATCCAACCTATGAACCACAAGACCCGCCGCTGAACTGGTCTTCCAACTTCGACGAGGAAAGCTATTGTCAGGCTGTTCAAAAAATCATCGATTATATTTATGCCGGTGATGTTTTTCAGGCCAATCTTTCACAATGCTTTACTACGCCGCGCCCGAAAGATTTCGACCCCTTCATTCACTATCGCCATATGCGTAAAGTCAATCCCGCGCCATTTGCCTGTTATATGAATTTGGGTGATATAAAAATCTCCTCAGCCTCACCGGAGCGTTTTATCACCATCAAAGACGATGTAATCGAAACACGCCCCATCAAAGGAACACGGCCACGCTCCGAGAATATTATCGAAGATCGTGCCTATAAAAACGAATTGCTGGAAAGCGAAAAAGATCGCGCAGAAAATACGATGATTGTTGATCTGCTGCGCAACGACCTCTCCAAGATATGCGTCCCCGACAGCGTCGAAGTCACAGACCTTTGCGCTCTCGAAAGCTTCACAAACGTACACCACCTTGTCTCAACCCTGCATGCAAAGCTGGAAAAGAATAATACGCCCATCGATGTCCTGCGCGCCTGCTTCCCCGGCGGCTCAATTACAGGAGCCCCAAAAATCCGCGCAATGGAGATTATCAACGAAATTGAAGGATTGTACCGGGGCGCTTATTGTGGCTGCATCGGATATATCGGTTTTGATGGTACGATGGATACAAATATCCTGATACGTACGCTAACTTACGATGAAGACACCATAACCTTACAAGCAGGCGGGGGGATCGTTGTAGAATCTGATCCTCAAAAAGAGTATCAGGAGACACTGGACAAAGCGTCAGCTATACTCCACTCATTTTAAAAAATTGGCTATACTTCCATGATTCTTATCATTGATAATTATGACTCTTTTGTTTACACACTGGCACGCTACGCTAAAAAATTCACAAAAGGCAAAGAAGACGTACGCGTCGTTCGCAACGATAAAATCACGCTTAAGGAAATCGAGACCATCAGCCCGGATATACGTGCCATTATCCTCTCACCGGGCCCTTGCGCACCTGCTCAAGCAGGCATTTGCACTGAGCTTGTCCGGCATTTTGGCGCAAACATCCCTATA
>JAGLKL010000077.1 GCA_023141075.1 Alphaproteobacteria bacterium | reverse complement strand
AGCAAGGAACCCAGAATATTATTCTCGTCATCATCCATCAGGGCGATATAGGTTTCAGCAGTTGATACTGATGCCTCTTCCATAATTGATCGCTCCAGCGTATCACCGTGCAAGATGATGATGTCGGACATTTGCTCGCTTAAATACTGCGCACGGGCATCATTATGTTCGATAACTTTTATTTGAAGACCTCTGAAATCCTTTTGTAACTTGTGAATTAAAGACGTCCCGATATTCCCTCCTCCAGATATAATGATCTTGTGCGCTTCTTTTTCCATGTGGCCAAAAGCTGCCATAACCCGGCGAATATGATTTGAATTAACAACGAGATAGACCTCATCCCCCTCTTCCAGCATTTCCGTCTCGTCAGGAACAATATTTTTTGTCCCGCGTGTCAGTGAGACAACCGAGAAAGATAAATCAGGAAAAAGCCTGTTCAACTGCCCTAATGCAGTACTAAGAACCGGGCAGTCTTCCATACAAATCAAGCCAACCAGATAAGCCTTATCTCCGCCCAGATTAATGGCTGTTGTTGCGCCGGGAATCATTAGGCGCTGAAAGATATCTTCAGCAATCAAATGCTCGGGAGAAATAATCACATCAATCGGCATGTGGGAGCGGCTGAAAAGATTCGACCAGACAGGATCAAGGTAATTCTGGTTACGAACGCGGGCAATTTTCTTAGGCACGCCAAACAAAGAATGGCCAACCTGACATGCCACCATATTAATCTCGTCTTTATTCGTAACGGCGATAATTAGGTCACATTCATTCGCACCCGCATTTTTCAGAGTATTAGGATCAGACGGAAATCCCACAACCGTATTCACATCTAGTGAGTTACTGATCTGCGATAAGCAATCACCATTTGTATCGACAACAGTGACATCATTATCTTCTTTTGACAGATAAGCAGCGATACTCGAGCCGATCTGATTTGCGCCACATATTATAACTCTCATGATTCAGGTATCTTTCCGTGCTTAAGGCTTATGTATTTCCATTAATTACGTATGTTACGCAACATTTTGCTTGTCACTCGAGAAAACTTCAAGTGATTTTAGCTTGCGATGCAGCGCTGAACGCTCCATACCAATAAACTCAGCCGTCTTAGAGATATTTCCATCGAAGCGGTTAATCTGGGACAATAGATAATGCCTCTCAAAGATTTCTCTGGCCTCGCGCAATGACATACTGAGAATATCATCAGATAGTGCAAAATTATCGTTTTCTGCAGAACTGCTATTTTGTCTTTCAGTGCTCGATCTCCATATTTCTTGAGGAAGCTGCGAAACATCGACAGGAAGAACTTTATTTTCGTGCATTAGCGATATCCACTCAAGCACATTATGCAACTGCTTTATATTCCCCGGCCAAGAGTAAGCCTTGAGTTTTATCAAGGCCTGTTCTGAAAAATCTAGCGGGCTGAGTAGACTAATAAGCTCAAGAATATCATTTTTGCGCTTGCTTAACGGAGCAAGTTCAACGGGCACAACATTAAGGCGGTAATACAAATCTTTCCTGAACTCACCTGAATTGATTTTTGCTTCTACATCCTCACTTGACGTAGAGATCACGCGTACATCAACAGGTATTTTCTGGTTCGAACCCGTTTTATAATAGGCTTTGTCCTGCAATATATTTAAAAGTTTTCCTTGTGTCTCCATGGGCAGAGCCGAAACCTCATCCAGAAGGAGTGTTCCTCCTTCTACAAGTTGCAACAATCCCGGAGTACGATACTCTTTCTCTCCAGGATGCGCACCAAAAAGCTCTTTTTCCAGCTTTCCCGGATCCAGTGTTGTACAGCTCAGAGTCATAAAAGGTTTCATGGCTCGCAATGATTTTTCGTGCACATAATGCGCAGCGGTACTTTTCCCAGTCCCTACTTCTCCGGTAATAAAAATGCGGCTGTTAGAACCGGCGGATTTATCCAATATGTTTCGGACATAATCCGGGAGCTGCTTAACATGGTTAAAAACTGATTGCGAAGTTTTTTGTCGAAGTTCAGTATTCTGTTTTTTAAGCGCAGCATTTTCTAGAGCACGGTTGATCATAAGCAACAAACGGTCGCTCTTGAATGGCTTCTCTATAAAATCATATGCACCGGCTTTGATGGCGGATACAGCCGTTTCTATTGTTCCATGACCGCTAATCATTAAGAACGGCAAATTCGGATTGGTCTTTTTTGCGGCTCTAAGGATTTCAATTCCATCCTTATCGCTTCCTTGTAACCATATATCCTGAATGACCAGATCTGGAGTATACTCATCAATTATTTGCATGGCCATATCACTCGTTGCTGCATGCAGGACATCATAGCCCTCATCTTCTAAAATGCCGGCGATCAGCATACGGATATCGTCTTCATCGTCAATTATAAGAATTACTGGCGTAACTGACATGGTTTAACTCGCTTTTCTGTTTTTCTTTGTTTGTGCAGGTTTTTCTTTCTCATTTTCCGCAGTGTTGTTGTTTGTTTCAATAAATGTTGCAAGGGGCAGCGTAACAACAAAGCATGCACCACCTTTGCTTTCCCATATATCCATAGTTTCCAGCCATTCCGGCGCTCCGATAATAAGCGAGCCGTTATGGTCTTCAATAATCTTTTTGACAATGGCCAATCCAAGCCCCGTACCTTTAGGTTTATGCGTAATATAAGGTTCGGTAAGTTTCGCAATATCTTCATCCCCAGGCAGACCAATACCGCTATCAGTTATTGATATGAACAATTCCTCTTTATTGCGCTCTGCGATTAAAACGCTAATCTCTCCTTGTTGCGCGTTCAGATCTTTTTTAGAACGCATTTGAATGGATTCAACGGCGTTTTTAAGTAAATTATTCATGACCTGACGAATTTGTTGTCCGTCGCAATTAACCATAGAATTTTGCGCAATATTGTTTATGTCCAGCACAATAGCATCATGCGCTTGTTTTGTCAGGATCAGGGCTTCCTCAATATGTTTTGCTATGTCCTGAATTTTAAGCGTTGGGGTAGGCATACGCGCAAAAGAAGAGAATTCATCAACCATGTGGCCAATATCACCCACATGTTTAATAATGGTATCTGTGCATTGCTCAAAAGTTTCAGGATTGTTTTTAATTTCTTTAAGATATTTGCGTTTAAGCCGCTCAGCAGAAAGCTGGATCGGTGTAAGAGGATTTTTGATTTCATGAGCAATTCGGCGTGCAACATCAGACCATGCTGCCTTTCTTTGTGCAGATTGTAATTCAGTAATGTCATCAAAAGTGATAATCAACCCAGCCATATTTTTTTCTATTAATTCAATAGATATGCGGAACAAAAAGCTGCGTCTTCCACGCTTTTTAAAAAATACAGGGATTTCTTTTTGCACCATTTTTTTGGGTTTCTTGGATATATCATCAAGCATTTCCTTAAGCTCTGGAATAATATCTAAAATATAATACCCTGTTATTTGCTCATGTGATTTCCCCAAAAGATCTGAGGCGGAGTTATTGGCCAGATTGATAACACCTTGTCCGTCTACACCGATAACACCTGAAGAAACTCCCACAAGCACAGTTTCTATTAAGCGCCGTCGCTGGTCTATTTGCAAATTCGCATCTATAAGGGCATCACGCTGAGATTGCAGTTGGCTTGTCATTCGATTAAAGGATTTAGCTAGGTATTCAAATTCTTCGATACGGCCGGTATCCGTTGGAAGACATGATGATAAATCGCCCGCCCGCACGCGATCCGCGGCCTGCACAAGTTCACCTATAGGGCTGACCAATTGTTTTGCCAGCAGCAGACCTGACCAGATTGCTGCAAGTAAAAGCAATAAAGCAACCACAACAAACAGCATCAAAACCGTTATACGCATACCGGAATATCGCGCCTGCAAGTTATTATAATCCTGCACGGCCATGTCTGTGGCGCTTAAGTGGGACAGAACCTGTGGATCAACCATACGTCCTACATACAAATACGTGCCTGGAATAGAAACAAGTTTCGTCAGTGCACGCACCCGATCCTGATCTTCATTCATCATCAAAACGACATCCCCATCGCCAGCCTGCTTAAAGGCAAAATCCGACGGGAGTTCATATTCCAGTGTAAATGTAAGCGCTGAACGTGCCAGAACCCGCCCGTCACGTGTAATAACGAGAGCCTCCGATAGGTTTCTCAGTAACGATTGTGTGTCAATAACCTTGGAAAACATGTGCTCATCGAGCATTAGGCGGTAACCTTGACGATCTAGATCCCCTGCCATGGCCATAGTATCGGCACGGATAACTTGTTTATGTTCTTCCAAATAAGACTGTGCTACCGCACTGGATTCGTTAATCGCCGTTTGAACACGCTGGTTAAACCAAGCTTGCACACCGTAATGGAATAAAAGTGCAGAAAATACGGCCATTATTATAGTAGGCACAGCGACAAGAACACTGAAGATATAAACGAGACGTACATGTAGGTGAGACCCGGCAATTCCGCGTTTTTTACTACTCCAAACACTAACAATCCGCTTTGCAATCAGTGAAACCAATAATAACAAAATGACGAGATCAACATTAAGCAGCCATATAACCGTGTCTGGATTGTTGCCAAATGGTGGGGATTGCGTTAGAGCGCCGTAAGTTGAAAAACCGCTGATAATTGCCGCAACGACCAGAAGTATCCCGGCTTTCGTACGCCAAGAGCGGTATTTGATCTGTGACAGATGTATTCCTGAAAACGCTTTCCCAAGCAGCGTCCTAACGCTGAACACGCTACCTACCGGCACTTTTTCAGCATCTACCGCTTCTGTATTTTCCAACCTGTCCATATCTGTTGTTTTCCTGTAGGTTACTTCAATAGGAAACGCAGTACTTGTGGTGATATTCGTTAAACTTTTATATGCACTAAGTGTTGCATTTTTACAACGTATGAAGCACAAATACAACACTTAAAACAACAAGATGAATAATATGGCCAGAGATTTTTTTCTGATTATAGTTGCTGCAGGCAAAGGAACACGTACGGGAACCAAGGTTCCAAAGCAATATGTGATGCTGAATAATAAGATGCTCTTACGTCATACGTTGGATGCTTTTGCCGATGTTGAAGGCCTTCGCCATATCTATCTTGTGGTAAATCCAAAAGATGAGGATAATTATCTAAAAGCTCTTGATGGTTATCTACTCAATGGTCTTGATACAAACGAATCGGTAACAATTTGTGCTGGCGGTAAGACGCGTCAGCAAAGTGTCCACAGAGGACTAAAGGCACTGGGATCATCGAAAACACTTAAAGGCGACGATATAGTTTTAATTCATGACGCGGCCAGACCCTTTATTGTGCACCAAGATATTGGCGCATTACTTGATATTATGAAAGTGCATAAAGGCGCATCGCTTGCATATAATATTACAGATACTTGCCGTAGTGTAAACAAACTAAATATTGCACAGGAAGAGGTATCACGCAAGAATTTATGGGCGTTACAAACACCGCAGGCATTTCATTACGGCGTAATAATAAAGGCGCATGATAATTATGACCCAAAAAAATATTACACAGATGACACGGCACTGGCTTCTGAAATAGGATGTGATGTTGCACTTGTCCCTGCAAGCAAATATAATTTCAAAATCACAACGCAGGAAGATTTGCACATGGCAGAGCGTATATTATCCACAGGGGTGCAAACAACTATTCGAATTGGAACGGGATACGATGTTCACGCTTTTGATGATGATGCATACGGTATTAAGAGCATACGTTTGTGTGGTATAGATATCGATTATGACCGCAAGCTCAAGGGGCATTCCGATGCCGATGTGGCGATACATGCTTTATGTGATGCTATTTATGGGGCAATCGCCCAAGGAGATATTGGCACGCATTTCCCGCCGGACAACCCGGATTATAAAGATATGGATAGCGCCGTATTTTTAGAACATGCAATGTCCCTGCTTCGTTCCCAAAACGGGAAACTAGTCAATGCTGATGTAACGATAATTTGTGAACGTCCCAAGATCAGCCTTTCTCGTGAGAAAATGGTAGAGCGCGTGGCGCAAATTATGAACGTACCGACATCACGCATAAACATTAAGGCCACAACGACCGAACAACTTGGCTTTGCCGGACGTAAAGAAGGGATTGCCGCACATGCCGTTGTCAGCGTTTCTCTTCCGAATGATGATGAATAGAAAGATAAGAATGACCGTAAACTATTCAATACCGGAACAGCTTGACCGTAAAAAAGCTTATACATGGATTGCCAGTTGGTTTGGTTGCGGGTTTTTGAAACCTGCACCGGGTACGTGGGGGTCACTGGGCGCTATCCCATTTGGTATTGCGTTTTATATGCTGGGCGGGGGCATCCTTCTGGCCATAGCGACCTTATTAATCACTATTATTGGTTTATGGGCGGCTAATCGTTTTGATAAAGCTATGGATGGACATGATAGCAAGATGATAGTAATTGACGAAGTGGCAGGTCAGTGGTTGACCCTTATTCCTGCCGCACTTAACCCATATCTGATATTCGTGGCCTTTATAGCTTTTCGGTTTTTTGATATTCTTAAACCTTGGCCGATCAGTTTTTTTGATAAAGAA
>JAGLKL010000076.1 GCA_023141075.1 Alphaproteobacteria bacterium | reverse complement strand
CGGGTTTAAATTTACAGGCAAATTATCATCTTTTTTGTCTCTTGAATATGCTTCGGCATGTCCTACGAACCAAAAAATCGATCCTTTACCTGTAAATTTAAACAGAATTGTACATAATTAATAGATCCTGACCCTAGTCATTTTGCTTCAGTAGATTATACTAGGGACAGCCCATGGCCAACGCAATTATTATTACTTGTTAGGAAAATAACATGACTCTGGATATTTCATTTTCTAAGGCGCCTTTAAAAAAAGTCGATGCAGCCGTGATTTGTTTTTATAAAGGCAAGGAGCCAAGCCCACCGGTGTCCTCTCTTAACTACGAGGTAAAAGGCTTTATCGATCATGTGCTGGAAAAGAGCAAAAGTTTTACCGGTGGTTTCGGTCAGGCCGAATTGCTAATGTTGCCAGAAGATGCGCCTTATAGTTACGTGATTCTGCTTGGTTGTGGAGATAAAGACGAGATTGACAACATTAAGGCAGAAAAGCTTGGCGGGAAGCTTGTTGCGGCGCTTGACGGTAAGAATATCGAGGGTTTTGAGTTTTTTGTCGATAATGATTTGATCGATGCCGGCGAGGTTGCTGTCCATATTGCTACCGGGGCGGTGCTACGTGCTTATAAATTCGAACAATATAAATCAAAAAACGAGGAAAAAGATGAGGACGAGCTAAAAAAGAAAAATTTGGCTAAAGTGCATTTTGTCCTTTTTGACACAACGCGTGCAAAAGATTTGTATGCTAAAGAATCCTGCGTGATCGAAGGTATATGTCTGGCACGTGATCTGGTTAACGAACCTCCTAACGCGCTTTACCCGGATGCATATGCAAAGAGAATCAAGACTCATCTCAAACCGCTTGGTGTTGAGGTGGAAATTCTTGATGAGAAGAAGATGAAAAAGCTTGGCATGGGTGCGCTTTTGGCCGTCGGACAGGGCTCTGATAACGCGCCGAGAATGGTAATTATGCGCTGGCGCGGGGACAAACCTTCCAATGATGCGCCGTTGGCTTTTGTTGGTAAGGGGGTGACGTTTGATACCGGTGGGATATCCTTAAAGCCCGGAGCAGGCATGGAAGAGATGAAAATGGATATGGGTGGTTCGGCATCTGTGGTCGGGCTGATTAGTGCACTGGCGGCACGCAAGGCCAAGGTGAATGTCGTGGGCATTGTCGGTTTAGTGGAAAATATGCCTTCAGCGCGTGCATACCGTCCGGCGGATATTATTACCTCTTATAGCGGGAAAACGATTGAGGTTCTTAATACAGATGCAGAGGGGCGTCTGGTGCTTGCTGATGCGCTTGAATACGTACAGGACGTGTATAAGCCAAATCTGGTGATTGATCTGGCAACGTTGACGGGAGCAATAGTTGTTGCTTTGGGTCATGAATATTGCGGAACATTTGTCAGTGATGAAACATTATGGGGACAGCTTGAACATGCCGGGAAAGACACGGGGGAAGCGCTCTGGCGTATGCCATTGGACAAAGTCTGGAAAGAAGAAATGGAAGGGACGATCACTGACGTACAGAACATGTCTAAGTCGAGAGCCGCCGGTTCATGCACGGCTGCGGGTTTTCTCTGGCATTTTATTGAGGAAGGTACGGCTTGGGCGCATATGGACATAGCGGGTACGGCTTGGATCAAAAAGGATAAGGATATTGTGCCTAAATATGGTACAGGCTTTGGCGTACGCATTCTGGAGCGCTTTGTGGCGCAAAATTATGAACAATCATAAAAACAAGAAGGCGCAGAGGATAGGGTCTTTGTGTGCATTGGAAGATGCCGGTTTGTTGCCGTGTGGAATGGATGAAGCAAGCCGGGAGGCAATAGAAAACGTTGTAAGGCGTTATGGTATTGGTATCAGCGCTCATGTACGTTCTTTGCTTGAGGGTATCGAAAATCCCGCTGCTCACCCGGTCGGGCGGCAATATATTCCAAGTTCTGATGAATTGACAATACATCCCGGAGAGAATGACGATCCTATCGGAGATGAACGGTTTACTCCTGTGCATGGTGTTGTTCATCGCGATATGGATCGTGTACTTTTAAAAGTGACGGGAAGTTGCGCCGTGCAATGTCGTTATTGTTTTCGTCGAGGTATGTATTCATCAGGAAAAAAGGATCATCTGTCTGAGAAGGCTTTAAGTAAAGCATTGTCTTATATCGATTCGCATGAAGAAATTTCGGAGGTTATATTATCGGGTGGAGATCCGTTAATTTTATCGCCACGGCGTCTGGGTGCGGTTTTGGATTCTCTTGAGAAAATTAGACACGTACAGGCCATTCGTATTCATACACGCGCTGCTGTGGCTGATCCGCAAAGGATTGATGGAAAATATGCCAACGTGTTGAAAAAGATAAACAAACCAGTCCGCGTTGTTTTGCATGTTAACCACGCCAGTGAAATTACAAATGAGGTTGTACGTGTCTTTGGGGCTTTGTGTGTTGCCGGGTGTTCGCTTTATTCTCAATCTGTTTTGCTTAAAGGTGTAAATGATGATGTAGAGGTGCTGGCAGCGTTGTTTCGCAAATTGATTTCTGTGCATGTGATGCCGTATTATATTCACCATCTCGATCATGCGCCCGGTACAGGCCATTTTCGTGTATCGCTGGAACGTGGGCAGGAGATTATGCGAAGTTTGCAAGGACGGATGAGCGGCATGGCTGTGCCGAAATACATGCTTGATATTCCGGGGGGGTACGGCAAAATTCCGGTGCATGAAGGCTATGTGCGCAAGCGTGGCGAAGGTGTGTACGATCTACAAGATTATCAGGGTTGTCACCACTTATACTTTGATAATGATGGTGGCAGCAGGCTTGGCCAGAATGAAGGTGCAGAAACAAGGAAAGAAGGGTAGATACAATAGTGACTGAAGTGCGTTTTTATCATTTACAGGCTCGTACGCAAGATCAGGTGTTACCGGCGCTGCTTTCCAAGGCTTATGAGCAGGGCAAGCGCATTGTTGTAAGAATGCGCGATGAAAAAGACGTTGAGGCACTAAACGCACACTTATGGACGTTCAATCCGAATAGTTTTTTGCCACATGGCTCAGTCAAGACGAGCAAATCCGATACTGAGTCTATGCAGCCGATCTGGTTGACATATAAAGACGAAAATCCCAATAATGCCGACGTTCTTATTATCACGCATGGCGCGTCCAGCGAAATGCATGGTGATTTTCCTTTGTGTTGTGAGATGTTTGACGGGCATGATGAACAGGCCGTTGCTGATGCTCGCGAGCGCTGGAAAGCTTATAAGGAACAGGGGTTTGAGGTGACGTACTGGCAGCAGAATGAGCGCGGTGGCTGGGCTAAACTGTAATGATTTATAGCACCTTGGTTGCCTGAATTGTTTCGCTGATGCTCGCAATGACGAAAATGTATTAATCTTTTATTTGCATATATAGTGCTGTGGTAGTATTTATCCTCGCACTACCTAACATATAAGGAATTTTTGGAGCGATCAATGATCTCACACATCAAACACAACTATAAAAAAATTGCTTTTCAAGGCGTGGAAGGGGCGTATTCCGATATGGCTTGTCGCGCGGCTTTTCCCGATTTTGAAACAGTTTCGTGTAATTCTTTTGATCAGGCGTTTAATTGTGTATTAGATGGAAGAAGTGATCTGGCGATGATCCCGGTTGATAATACAATCGCCGGGCGTGTCGCAGACGTACACCATCTGATGCCACACGGCGATTTGTTTATTATTGGGGAGCATTTTCAGCCGATACACCATATGTTGCTTGGTTTGCCGGGGACTAAGATTGAGGATATAAAACACGTACACTCCCACGTACACGCTATTCCGCAATGTCGAAATTATCTCAAAAAGCTCAAAGTTCAGCCCCATATTCATGATGATACAGCCGGAGCGGCAAGAGAAGTTGCCAGTGTTAAAGATCCTGCACATGCGGCGATTGCTTCGACATTGGCGGCTGAGATCTATAATCTTGAGATAATCGAGGAACATGTTGAAGACAAGAGCCACAACACTACGCGTTTTTTGATCCTGTGTAAGGAGCCGCACTTTCCGAATCTTGATGACCCTAATGTCATTACAAGCCTGTTATTCGAGGTGCGGAACATTCCTGCGGCTTTGTATAAAGCGCTGGGTGGGTTTGCCACGAACGGATTGAGCATGACAAAACTCGAATCCTATGTTGATGAGAATTTTCAGGCAGCACGCTTTTTTTGTGATATTGAAGGCCATCCGGAAAGCAGGGCTTTTCAAAATGCGTTGGAGGAGCTAGCTTTTTTTGCCAAAGATGTCAAAGTTCTGGGCGCTTACAAAGCTGCTGCATTCCGCTCTCAAAGCGCTAATCAAGGATAATAAAAATCACACTTTAGAATATAAAATTAGTGCTTGCCTATGCGCGTAGGATGTGTGCTAGGGTAGCTTTTGTGTTGAATTAATGATTGTTTTTTATTAATTCAGGTTTTAGCTAATAAATTTAAGGAATATTTTAAATGCCAACGCATGCTGAACTCGCCAGTAAACTTCT
Organism: Alphaproteobacteria bacterium; assembly: GCA_023141075.1. Classification (GTDB taxonomy): domain Bacteria; phylum Pseudomonadota; class Alphaproteobacteria; order Micavibrionales; family Micavibrionaceae; genus UBA1672. The sequence continues at coordinate 2,077 of JAGLKL010000076.1, read as the reverse complement.
TGTGGATGCCTCTACGTTTTTTCGTACTCTGGCAGAGCAAAATGAAGAACTAAAAAAGCAAATGAGCGAGAACTCCACTGTTTTTGAGCAGATGGCTGATTTGATTGTGAATGAACCACAAGGCCGTCTGGAGGATACATCTCACTCTGAATTGGCCGGGCGGCTGCTTATTGACGCTGCCGGGTTTTTTAGATCTCTGGCAGAGCAAAATGAACCGATTCGTGAGCAAATGAACGAAAATGCCGATGTCTACGAACAAATGGGCAAGTTGGTCGCGGATGATCCTTTGGGCATTCTGGATTAGTTTTGTTTGGGGTTTAGACCCTAAGTGAAACTACTGTATCTTTACCAAGGTAAAGAGTGTTTTTTATTGTAGACGCGAATGGTTTTGCATAAATTGCGATTCTGGTCTTTGGAAAAAGAGCATTCTTTCACTTCTATCCGTTGATATTGCTGTTTCTTATGCAGGAGTCTGGCTTGTTTTACGGCGCGTTTCGCGCTGTGTGTGGCGCCGACTTTGCGCCATTGCGGGCTGCAATTCTTGTTTGGGTTGGGATAGAAAATATAAACGGCATATTTACTGGAATTCTTTGTCTCTGCTTTTTCGGTGCAGGCCGGGGGCGGGTGTTTGCTGATTAATTTTTTCAGAAAACAAAACATGTTGCTCAATCCCTATATGTATGTGTTACTCAGTTCTTTACTCAATAAAATATGTAAAGATGGTAACGCCGTAATTATTAAAAAATGGTTAATAATCCTTAATAAATTCTTATTTTTTCGTCATTGCATTGTTTTCCCACAGAACTTGTGTGTTTAAATTATACAGATTATCATTTTAAAGAATGATAATCGACGTTCAGATGCCACGCAGGCTACGCGCTAACGCGCGGGTCGTAGTCGCAACCTTCTAATTCATATTTATTAAATGAATACGAATTAGTATTAGGCGTGGATGTTGAGTTTTTTAGGGAAAAAAGGTTATACTGTTCGAGTAGCACGTTATAATATCTTTGGGGTGCTTATAAGTCTGCGTGCTTTATGCAAATTTCAAAACAAATCTTGTTCTTTTTACAAATCCACCAGTATCTATAAAGGCTAAAACACAGATGGCTCGCTCGCGTAAAATAAAACGATCTCGCAAACCAAAAACTTTATCGTCTTTTCTACCTCAGGCATTGCAAGTCTTTATTGCCCGACGTCTGGTTGATATTGTTGCCTTGGCTGTATTTGGCGCAGGGGGATTTGTGTTTGCGTCTCTGTTGAGCTACAACAAGGCCGATCCGTCGTGGAACACGGCTTCTGATGTGACAATCGAAAATATCAATAATGTTGGCGGGGAAAACGGTGCTTTGATCGCTGATATTATGTTGCAGACATTGGGGCTTGCAGCGTTTATTCCTGCACTGATTTTTTTGGTGTTAGGTGTGCGTATTTTTAAGCGTCAATCTATTGGCTCTTTAGCACTGCGTACAGCGTCTATATTGTTAGCTGCTCTTTTTGGCGCTGTAGCGCTTGTTCATGCTCCTGCGAGGCTGGAGGGGGTTGTTTTTGCGCTTGATAGTGCTGCGGGGATGCTGATTCTGGATTATGTTAGCCCGTTTTTTGAAGATTTGCCGTATGCACAGTTTATCACACGCACGGCGTGTGGCTTTATAGCTTTTGTATTTTTCCTCTATGGTGCAGCAGTGCAGGCTTACGAAATTGCCTCGGTCTGGTTCCGCATCAAGGTTGCTGCCTATTCTGTTCTTGCCGGAATTTTATCTCTGATGAACGGGTTTTACGGATGGGTTAAGCGTTACAATTCTTCTGAATATGCGCCTGAGCCTGTGCGCTTTGGTATTGCAGACAAGCTAAGGGCGATGAAGGAAGAACGTGTGCGTATGTTGCAAGAGAAAGAAGAGGTCTGGAAGGCGGAACAAGCCAAAATAACCAAAGCTCGTATGACGCGTCCCTCACCGATACGCTTGCCCGAAAAGGATATTCAGAATAGCAAAGAGGAAGCCAAGCCTGTGAAGATTGCTGAGCAGAGCGGGTATATTCCGGTTGTTAATCCGCAGGCATCTACACAAAAACCCAA
>JAGLKL010000075.1 GCA_023141075.1 Alphaproteobacteria bacterium | reverse complement strand
GAATCAACAGCAATCTTGATTTTTGTTCCCACGCCATCTGTAGAAGAGACCAAAATCGGGTCTTTATACCCGGTTTCTTTCAAATCGAACAAAGCACCGAAGCCGCCAAAGCCGGGCATTACACCGCTACGGTTAGTTTTTCTGATAATTGGCTTGATTGATTCTACAAGATCGGCTGCGGCATCGATATCAACACCGGCTTTTTTGTATGCGCTTACTTTTTCTTCCGGGGCACTATGACTTGGCATTTTTTTAACGTCTTGTCCCATTATTTTTTGTTAGCAGTTGCTCTTGCATGCCGCTCGTTGTAAAACGTGGGACACACGAATTTTAAAAACTCAAATACTCCAAGTGCACCATGGAAATACAGCAAACCGCTTTTTACTGCAAGCAGATTATTATTTTCACCTTTTTTATTACTGCTTTAGCGCACGGTCTTGAAGTACCGCAAGGGGCGTTAGCTGCCGACTCATCCATTTTCGTTGTAGAAGGGGTAAAGGTTGATGTGACGGCGGATGATGCCGTTAGTGCACAGGAACAAGCATTCCATCAGGCGCAGATTCAGGCCTTTAACATACTGGCCAATCGCATGGTTGCTGAGGGTGATGTCCCGAAGATGACTGTGCCCGATGCCAATATAATTGCCACCATGATCAAGGATTTTGAGGTCAGCAATGAAAGAATCTCGACAGTGCGTTACGTTGGCGAATACACATTTCACTTTGATCCCAAATCTTTAGGGAATTACTTCTCCATTACCGGCGTGCAATATACGGATACGAAAAGCAAACCGCTTCTAATCCTGCCTGTTTTACAAAAGAATGGCAAAACCACAATTTGGGGACTGGAAAATATTTGGATGAAAAGCTGGTCTGGGAAACAGTTCGGAGCAGCTTTGGTTCCTGTTGAAGTGCCGATCGGTGATCTCGACGACGTGGGCGATATTAACGATGATAACGCTCTGCGTTTTGAGCGTAAAAATTTGGATCGCATGCTATTGCGTTATAATGCACGTGAAGCGGCGATTGTAATCGCAGTGCCTGACAAAACGCTGGCCGGACTGGAGAATGAACAGGAATCTTCAGGAAATCTGCGCATCAGCATTTACCGTACAGATAGGGGTAGCGCTGAATATGTCAGTGAGTTTGTCCTCAAAGCTGAAAGCGGACAAAGTGTAACGCAGCATTATCAACGCGCAGTTTTACTTAGTTTTCAGGCATTACAGAAAAACTGGAAAAAGCGCACCGCCGCCAGCGCCGCGCAAAGCAGATATTTCTACGTACGTATGCCTATCAATAATCTGAGAGAACTGGTCGAGGCACAAAATGTTTTACGCACCCTTCCGGGGTTGAGCAAGATCTCTGTTATCTCCATAAAACCTATAGAAACGCGGCTTTTATTGACCTTCAGAGGCAATGAAAACCGTTTGCGCGAGGCTTTACGTTCGGGAAGTTCCTATCTTTTAAGCCAGCCATACAACAAAGATGAGGAAATCATGCGTTCTTCCTCGCCGCAAATCGCCAATCTGCGAACAATGTACGATCTCTATCACCGCAGCAAAGCAAACAGGATAAAGCGTTCTCCCTCCAGATTCTATAAGCCACCGGCACGTCGGCAGCCATTACCGGCATCACGTCCGCATCAATCGATGCGCGGGGTCGGATATGTAGAGCAAATACAACCGGCGGCAGGTTCTGCCTCTGAGGATGATAATCACCACGTTCACACCTTCTAGGGTCAGGATCTATTAATTATGTACAATTCTGTTTAAATTTACAGGTGAAAGATCAATTTTTTGGCTCGCAGGACATGCCGAAGCATATTCAAGAGACAAAAAAGATGATAGTTTACCTGTAAATTTAAACCCGTAAGGGCGTGGCAAATTTTTGTATCTGTTCGTGAAAACCGCTTGGCAATAGAACCACTATGACCTGCGCGTTTTTCACGGAACATCTTTTCAAAAATTATGCGTACGCAGAATGAATATAATTAATAGATACTGACCCTAAAAAAGGTTTTTATACACCATGAGTAATGTCAAAGCACTAAAACCGTCAACACATTACATATTCTGGAGCATTATTTCGGTTTTGCTCATCGGCATTGTTTTTCTTCTGAAATCCATGCTCTTGCCCTTTGTTGCCGGAATCGCAGTAGCCTATGTTTTGAATCCGGCGGTGAGTAAACTTGGAAAACTTGGCATCAAGCGCAGGGATGCATCGCTCCTGATATTAACGGGTTTTCTTATTCTTCTTCTGACCCTCATATCTATGTTCGCCCCGGTTCTTATCAAAGAGTCCGGTGCTTTTATTAAAGACATGCCCGTATATATTAACGAGCTTATAAAGCTACTGACACCGTTTACAAAGCTAGTAGAGAAATATACAGGCGGGGCAGGATTCGAGAGCGTAGAGTGGCAAGGCTTTCTGATTGATAATTCGGATATGGCCGCCACAGTGGCAAAAACGCTTGCAAGTAAATTGGCTGCGGGCGGACAGACGTTGATTGATATCATATCCCTGCTACTCTTTATGCCCATCGTCGCTTATTTCATGATGAAAGAATGGCCAGCCATAACGTCTTGGGTATATGATCTAATCCCCCATCACGCACGCGAGGATGTAACAGGTCTGTTAAAACAAGTTGACGAAAAGCTCTCAGGGTTTATTCGCGGACAGGTCAGTGTTGCTCTGGTTTTGGCACTGGCCTATGCGATAGCACTGATTCTGGCAGGCTTAAAATACGGTCTGATGATAGGTGTAATGTCCGGCCTTTTGTCCATTATTCCATTGGTCGGCTCGACTCTCGGCCTGATAGTGAGTGTCAGTGTGGCATGGGTTCAGTTGGGCGAGTGGACGTTTGTGCTTCTGATCGCCGGTATTTTTATTGGTGGTCAGCTTATCGAGGGCAACATCCTAACCCCAAAACTTGTCGGTGATAGTGTTGGCTTGCATCCTTTATGGATATTCTTTGCACTGCTGGCCGGTGGCTCTTTGCTAGGTATTTTGGGGATGTTTCTGGCCGTGCCCGTAGCTGCCGTTATCGGTGTTCTCCTTTCATTTGCCTTGAAAAAGTATAAACAAAGCGCGTATTATCAAGGTTCTTCCAAAAAAAGCGAATCATCGCAAAAGAAAAAGAAAAAATAAACCATGTCGCAAAAATCCTTAGCCAACGCTCGTCAGATTGCTTTTGACTTGGGCGCACGCCCGGCCTTCGGACGCGATGACTTCTATATTGGTAAGTCCAATGCTGTGGCTGTGGGCTGGATTGATCGTTGGCCGGAATGGACAGCGCCTGTTCTGATTTTGCAAGGCTCCGCCGCCAGCGGCAAAAGCCATCTGGTTGCAGTGTGGCAGGAAAGATCAGGCGCACACAAAATCTGCCCGGAATGCCTAACCACCAAAACCGCCGATGAATTATTTGCTCTAGGGCATGCGCTTGTTATTGACGGACTGGATCCTTGGCTGGGTGATCGTGAGGCCGAAACGACGTTATTTCACCTTTATAATATGCTCAAGGAAGAGCAAAGGACGATAATGATTACCATGCGCATGGCACCTTCCGAAACGGATTTTGTCCTGCCTGATCTGGCCTCACGCTTTCGCGCTGCGCCAAGTGTAGCAATCCATGCTCCCGATGATATGCTGCTGGCTTCAATTTTGAGCAAGCTGTTTTGTGACCGCCAACTATGCGTAAGCAATGATGTGATAGCTTACTTGTTGCCGCGTATGGAACGCTCTTTTGCTGCTGCGCAAAAATTGGTTAGGCTGGCAGATCGCCGTGCTTTATCGGAAAAACGTAAAATCTCTGTTTCTCTCATGCGCCTTGTATTAAGCGACATGCAAAGCAAATAACAAAATCCGGTTTATTTAAAAAAGAGGGCAAACATAATCATTGGGATTTACGACATCAATCAAAGCACTTTCGCCATAGCGTAAGTCTTTCCATTTATCTATCTCGCAAGACAGAACCGTCATGGTCGCAGGCTCATATTTTTCCAGAGTCTGTAATCTTTCTTTTTCGCAAGAGAAGGACTTTACGAGCATTCGGACTAGAACAGGTATTTTCGGATAATGCCCGATTAGCAAAACAGTATTTACATCATCACAACAGCGTAGCTCTGCCAGATAATCTTCAACCTCACCAAAATACAAAATGGGCAAAAATGTCATTTGCTCGGGACTAAAGTCATGATGGAGGCATTCGCGTATTTGCTCGAGTGTTTCCTGTGTACGCCGGGAATCCGAACACAAAATGTAATCAGGCGATAAACCGTTATCCCTTATATAATAACCCAAAGCGACAGCCTCGCTCATTCCCTTGGGGGTTAGGGGACGCTGTCTATCTACTCCTGCATATCTTAAATCGCTTTGCGCGTGGCGCAGCAACAACAAGCGTTTCGTCATAGTCGTTCCCGTTTCCGTTTTTAGGGCAGTCACGATGCCCTCTGTCCTAGGTGACAGGCACTTTGGCAATCTTTCCATCTTTCAGGCCGATTGCAAGTTTTCCGTGTTTTACGGCCAGTGCTTCCTCCCCGAATACTTCTCTGCGCCATCCTTTAAGTGCCGGAACATCGGCGTTATCATCCAGAGCAATAGCTTCCAGATCAGAAGCAGAGGCAATAATTTTAGGGGCAACACCGTGCTCCGTGCTTTCTATTTTAAGCAACATTTTCAGAATATCAATTATAACAAGAACATGGGGAGATACAGGTTTTTTCTTAACCGGCACCGGCCATGATTCTTTGGGGCTGGCCATAGCAGTTTCAATAGCCTCAAGCATCTGATCGCCAAACTTTCCTTGGGCAAACTCTTTTGAAATATTGCGTATATTCTTTAAGCTTTTTTTATCACGCGGTGCCTGATTAGCCATATCTGCGAGCGTATCATCGCGCATTACCCAGGCTTTAGGGATATTACATTTTTGAGCCCGACGCTCCCGCAAAGCTGCCAACTCCCGTAAAATGGCCAGAGAGCGCGATTTGGGCGAGCGGATCTTGATACGCTCCCATGCTTTATAGGGGTCATTCTGATAAGTGGCCGGATTGTTGAGGATTTCTTCTTCCATCAAAACCCAGTGACACCGCTTGGTTTTTTTCAGCTCTTCACGCAGGTTATGATAGACATCGCATAGATGAGTGACATCGCCCAAAGCATAGTTTATTTGCTTGTTACTAAGTGGGCGCAGTGACCAGTCAGTAAATTGTGAGCTTTTATCAATCTGTGCACCGGAAATATTTTTAACCAGTTTTTCGTAGCTGATAGAATCGCCGTAACCGCACACCATAGCGGCAACCTGTGTATCAAAAATAGGGGTGGCAACGCATCCCATCAGATTATAAAAGATTTCCAAATCCTGCCGTGAGGCGTGAAAGACTTTCAGCACATCCTTATTCTGCAACAAATCAAATAACGGTGTAAGGTCAGTGCCTTTTACCAAAGTATCTATGGCGAGGGCTTTCTTGTTCGGGCCTGATACTTGAACAAGACACAACTTGGGATAATACGTCTTCTCCCGCAGAAACTCGGTGTCTATTGTAATGAATTCTTCTCTCGCCAGCTTTTCACAAAACGCAGCCAACTCGTCGTTATCAGTAATTATTGTCATGTTACTCCTGAAGCTCATCGCTTCTAACTTATGAGATGTCTAATCATACTCGCTTGAATGGGATCGTCTAGTCCCATAACAGCTAACATCATAGTTTTTATGCCAGTTTTTTGCAAAATCAGCGTGACATTGGTACTTAATACGTTATAAAACATTCTTGCCGGAGTTTAATAATTAAAAAGAGTAATATACAAGAAAATGCACGCTTACAGAACACATAAATGTGATGAATTAACCAAAGAACATATTGGCCGGAACGTACGTTTATCGGGGTGGATACACCGTATATATGATTTAGGCGGTGTTTTATTCATTATTTTGCGCGACACTTTCGGGATCACCCAGTGCATTGTCGAGGAGAACTCTCCCTTGATCGAAGATTTACACAAATGGCGCGTGGAATCGGTTGTAACGATTGAGGGAACAGTAAAAGAGCGTTCACCGGAAACCATTAACCCTAAAATGAAAACCGGTGAGATTGAGATCTATATCGAAAAAGCCACTATGCAGTCTGCATCCGATATTCTTCCGTTTCAGGTTCATGAAGATGACGGAGCAGGCGAAGACATCCGCTTGCGTTACCGCTATCTGGATTTGCGCCGTGATGGTATGCAAAAGAAAATCCGCCTGCGCAATAATGTAATAGCCGCAATACGTGATAAAATGTGGGGGCAGGGCTTTCAGGAATTTCAAACGCCTATTCTAACGGCCAGCTCCCCGGAAGGAGCGCGTGATTATCTAGTGCCTTCACGTCTGCATCCGGGCAAGTTTTATGCTTTGCCGCAAGCCCCGCAACAATTCAAACAGCTCTTGATGATGAGCGGCTTTGATCGGTATTTTCAAATCGCCCCGTGTTTTCGTGATGAAGATGGCCGCGCTGATCGTCTGGCAGAGTTCTACCAATTCGATGTTGAGATGAGCTTTGTCACACAAGATGAAGTCTTCAGCACTGTCCAACCGGTAATCGAGAGCGTCTTTGAAAAATTCTCAGATTTCACAGGAGAAAAGCGCGAGGTTATTTGGTGTGATTCCATTCCATTTAAAGAAGTCATGCTCAAATACGGCTCTGACAAACCGGATTTGCGTAATCCCCTTGAGATTTGCGACCT
>JAGLKL010000074.1 GCA_023141075.1 Alphaproteobacteria bacterium | reverse complement strand
TATTAAAATAAACGTACATTCTATAGGTGTTCTATGGATTATGTCATCCCCTTCTAAACAATCCTGTTTACGCCGATGAAATAAAGTCAGAAGACATACATCCAAAAGTCAGAGAACATACATTCATATGTCGGCCATTCCAAAGGACTTTTAATTTCTTCTTAAACAAACAACACAAAAACAGGTGAGTTAGTCAGAAGAATTCGCCATCTTATGATCTGTGTATAACTTTATTACAAAATCATCTTGTTACATGAATTAGCCTATGCTAACTTCTAACGAACCGGCTAATAATATAAGCAGGCGAAAAGGCTCGAACATGGATTATCGCAATTTGCATCGCACTCCCCCGACTCTGATGCATTGTTTCTTTTCCTTTATCCATTTTATACTAGCTCTAATAATTGTATTTTTGCTGCTTTCCACGAATTTTTCTCTCGCAGAGAATCGGTCGAATCAGACGAATCGGTCGAATCAGCCAAACCATAAAATAAAGGCCGTCACCACCTTCACTGTCCTTGGCGACATGATTCGTAACGTCGCAGGCAATGCCGCAGACGTGGTTTCCATTACCAAACCCGGCGCTGAAATACACAATTACCAGCCTACGCCAAAAGACATTGTCCGCGCACAAAATGCCGATATTATCTTTTGGAACGGTCTTAATCTGGAACTTTGGTTCAAACGCTTTTTACAGGATATAAAAGACGTACCAAACGTCACACTTTCAGACGGCATAAAGCCCATATCGATTTATGAAGGAGAATATGCCGGAAAACCAAATCCACATGCTTGGATGTCCACTGAGAACGCTCTTATTTACGTTGAAAACATACGCAAAAGCTTGTGTAAGATCGATTCGGCTAATGCTCAAATCTACAATGAAAACGCCGCTGCTTACGCTAAAAAAATCATAGCTATTCGCACCGGGCTTGAAACCACGCTCAGCGCTATTCCGGAAAACCGCCGCTACCTCGTCACCAGTGAGGGAGCTTTTAGCTATCTAGCGCAGGATTTAAAGCTAAAAGAAGTCTATCTCTGGCCAATAAATGCCGACCAACAAGGCACACCTCAACAAGTTCGCAAAGTTATTGATATGGTCAAAAGCAACAACATCCCTGTTGTTTTCAGCGAGAGCACGATCTCTGATAAACCGATGAAACAGATAGCCGCAGAAACCGGCGCGCTATACGGCGGCATTCTTTACGTCGATTCGCTCAGTGAGCCCGGAGGAAAAGTCCCGACTTATCTGGACTTGCTCCGCACGACATCTCAAACCATAGCAAACGGCTTTGAGCGCTCCATTGCCAAAGAAGCGAAAGAATAAACCATGACCGACGGACTAATTACCATGAAAAATGTTAGCGTCACCTACCCGGGCGGCAATGTGGCCTTGCAGGACGTTAACCTGACGCTACACAAAGGCACGATCTGCGGACTAGTCGGCATTAATGGCGCAGGAAAATCAACACTCTTCAAGGCCATTTTGGGCTTTGAGACACCCTCAAATGGTGAGATCCGAATCGCCGGAAATACTGTCAAAAAAGCACTCAAGCGCAATATTGTTGCCTATGTCCCGCAAACAGAAGACATTGACTGGGACTTTCCGATTCTGGTTGAAGATGTCGTCATGACCGGACGCTACGGACATATGGGGGTTCTACGTTTAGCCAAAACTAAAGATAAAATGGCCGTGAACGAGGCTCTTGAGCGTGTAGACATGCTTTCTTACCGCAAACGTCAGATCGGAGAACTCAGTGGCGGACAAAAAAAGCGTGTTTTTGTTGCCCGAGCATTGGCACAAAGCGCACAAATCATGTTGCTGGACGAGCCTTTCACCGGAATAGACATAAAAACGGAAGAATCACTTATAACACTCTTCCGTGATCTGTCCGCTAACGGAACATTGGTTTTTGTCTCCACACATAATCTGGGGAGTGTTCCACGGTTTTGTGATGAAGTTGCCCTGCTTAATCGGACAATATTGGCTCATGGCCCAGTCGAAACAACATACTCACAAAACAATTTGATAAAAACATTTGGCGGAAAACTGCGTCATCACCAACTCTTCGGGCATGTACTTCATGATGACGCAGACACACGTGGGGTAACAGTTCTAACGGATTGTGAACGTCCGTTAGTGCTTTACGGCGAACAAGGCGGGCAAAAAATCGTACGTATGCCCGAGCAAGACACGTCACATGAATCCGAATCCCCACCAACTCCACAGGAAGATAAGGAAGAAAAACCTACAGAAGGAGGTTTTTAGCCGAATATGATCGAATCACTGTTAGAACCATTCACATATAATTACATGACCAACGCGATTCTGGTAAGCGCTCTGGTCGGGGGAACCTGTGCTTTTCTTTCTTCTTACCTAATTTTGAAAGGCTGGGCGCTAATGGGCGACGCCTTGGCACACTCTATTGTACCAGGCGTAGCGCTAGCCTACATCTTGGGGCTCCCTTACGTTATAGGCGCGTTCTTTGCCGGAGCTCTTGCAGCTTCCAGCATCATGTTTGTTAAAAAAATCACCCGCCTGAAAGAAGATACAATCCTCGGGCTGGTTTTTACCACTTTCTTTGCATTCGGCCTTTTGCTTGTTTCCATCAAGCCCACCGCTATCGACCTGCAAGCCATCATTTTGGGTAATATTCTGGCCGTATCCGATTCGGACATTGTTCAGCTTGTGTTTATATGTACTACCTGTCTGATTCTACTAATTTTGAAATGGCGGGACTTTATGGCCATATTTTTTGATGAGAATCACGCCCGCACTATCGCCCTGCCTGTAGGACGCTTAAAGATTCTATTTTTCGCACTTTTGAGCGCAGCCACGGTTTCCGCGCTTCAAACTGTTGGTGCTTGTCTGGTTATAGCCATGGTCATTACCCCCGGAGCAACGGCCTATTTACTGACAGAGCGCTTCCATAAGATGATTATTCTGTCCGTTTTCATAGGCACAACCACCAGCGCATTGGGAGCATATTTAAGCTATTTCCTTAATACCAATCCAGGCGGATTAATCGTCACTCTGCAAACATTCATTTTTATTGTCATATTCTTCCTCGCCCCAAAACATGGGGTTTTTGCCCAGCGCCGCATTATGAGAAAACAAAGCAATAATTCGGCCCTCCCCTATGGGGATAACATCACTAGCCTCCCTGTGGATAACCAAAGCATTTTTTCTACAAATACGGGGGAACAAAAATGATCGACATGTTTTCAGACTTCCTCCCCTATTTGCATATTCCCTCAGCACACGAAGTGTACGCCTTTTTTGCCGAACCGTTAGCATACGAATTTATGCAGCGTGCATTAATTCTTTCAATATTAATTAGTTTGGTCTGTTCTATCTTTTCATGCTTTCTTGTGCTCAAAGGATGGTCATTAATGGGAGACGCCGTATCGCATTCCGTACTACCCGGACTGGCACTGGCACATGTTGTCGGACTGCCACTGAGCATCGGCGCATTTTTTGCCGGACTAACCTGCGCACTTGCAACCGGCTACCTGAAACGCAACAGCCGCATAAAAGAAGACGCCCTGATGGGAATCGTTTTTTCAGGCATGTTTGCATTTGGCCTCGTTCTGCTCACACACATCCACACAGACGTACACCTGCTCCACATTCTTTTCGGTAATGTGTTAGGAGTTACAAAAAGCGATATGATCGAAGCCGGTATCATCGCCATACTATCTGCAACCATCATGCTCGTTCTACGCAAAGACCTCATGCTTTATTGCTTTGACAACGTTCAGGCTCATGTTATCGGCCTGCCTTCCAAACGCCTGCATTATTGCCTGCTGATTTTATTATCCCTGACAATCGTCTCTTCTCTTAAGGCCGCCGGAATAATTCTTGTCATCGCCATGCTGATAGCGCCGGGTGCCATCGGCTTCCTGCTCTCCCAATCCTTCGACCGGATGCTGATAATCGCGATATGCGCTTCGCTTATTTCCAGTATCAGCGGAACGATCATCAGCTATCACATTGATGCTGCCACAGCTCCGCTAATTGTTATAATTCAAGCCGCACTCTTCCTGCTGGCCGTACTTATTAATAAAGTGAAATACCGATTTACCAATCCAATCGACTTACAGCCACAAACTACGCTATAAACAATAAGAGTAATGGAGATATTTTTTCATGGCCGAAAAACACACAAGAAACAAACTCGCAGATCCCAAAACACAGGCGCAATGGTTTTCCAATGTACGAAAAGCCCATCAGAGCGAAACAACAGAAGATTATGTCACGCTTATTGCCGATTTGCTTGATGCCCATCAGGAAGCCCGCTTAAGCGATCTGGCCAAGCGGTTGGGAGTTTCCTCCCCTACAGTAAGCAAGATTCTTGGCCGCTTAAAAGAAGAAGGCTATATCGAGAGCCGTCCTTACCGCTCTATCTTTCTGACCGCCAAGGGATGGGATCTGGCACAAACCTGTAAACAGCGCCATAATATTATACTGGATTTTCTGATCGCTTTAGGCGTCTCACACGAAACGGCTCATTTTGATACTGAAGGAATCGAGCATCATATAAGCAAGGAAACTCTAAACCTGTTCCAAAAATTTACCCGCGCTCAAGAATACCGGCTCAAGGGAAAAACGTCATAAACAAAAGAGAATGAACCTATACGGGCTTACACACGGAGTATCTCCCAAAAAGTACATGATTTTTTGATCTTTTCGCGCTATAGTGAGTAATTCGAAGGGATATCAGCCCTTTTCTTGTTTCACCCGCGTTCCCGGATAATTATTTTACGGAAGTATCAAAGTTATGAAGAATATTTTACCCCTCTTTTCTGTGAATCGCCTCCTGACAACAGTGTTTGCACTATCAATAATAGGCAGCGGCATATATTTTCCACGTGTCAATGCCCAAGAATCACTGGATGATCCGATCCATTACGCACCCGAGGTTATGCTAGAATCTAATGAGTCAAAGTTTATTGACATTATTCCTACAATTACTACAGCCGAAAACCCGGAAGCGCCACTTCCGGCAGAAACAACGCATACAGCCATCCGTCTTACCCCGGATAAATCGGAAATCATAAAGCTGAAAACAGACGCCAGCAGCATTATCGTCGGCAATCCCATGCATTTAAGTATTCTGGCAGACACGCCCAGAACACTAGTGCTTGTTCCAAAAGCAGTGGGAGCCACACATTTCTCCATACTGGACAAACAGGGCAATATCCTTATGCAACGCCATGTCCTTGTTGCCGGGCCGACCACAGATTACATTCGCATTAAGAAAACATGCGTTGACGATGATGAAGGATGTGTCGCGACCAGTGTTTACTATTGCCCGGACATCTGTCATGAAATAATATCTCAAGGCGGTGAAGAAACGCAGACACCAGTTCCAGTGACAACAGAATAACAAAGCTCTATTGAATTTCTTCAGAGCGCAAGCTTATAAGGACGAGTACACGTTATGAATATAAAACCCGCAGCTCCACTTCTTCTTGTTACGGCCATTATTGCGCTTGGAGGATGTCAGACACTTGGCATTGATCGCACAGCCGGAGACTACACACCACCTTCTCGGGAACAGCGCTTGGACAACGCGATAGAAAAAGCCGCCATTCAGGCCTATAAAGGCGGCTCGGCTTCGGCAAAACTTCTGGCCTTGGAAAAACAATATAAGCGCAACAGCGACAAAGATCCTTATGCACTGGCTTACGCAATAGGCTTGCGCCAAGCAGGATATCTCAACCGCGCCTCAGCCATTCTTAAGCCCTTCGCTGATCAGGAAGAGGCTACGAAAGGTATAAAAACCGAAATGTCCATGATCGCGCTTGGACTGGGAGATTATGATAACGCCGAAACATACGCACAAGGCGCAATCATACAAGATCCGGGCGATCATTATGCATACCAGAACTTAGGGATTGCCCTTGATGCCAAGGAAATGCACCCGGAAGCAGAACGCGCATTCCGTAAAGGTCTGGAATACTGGGAAGGCGATCCGACCACCATTATGAACAATCTAGCGCTAAACCTTGCCACACAAGGATTTATTGACGATGCCGTCGAGGTATTGGAACGCGCAAAGAAAATCTCTCCCGACCGCATAGAGATTGAACGTAACTTACGCATCATACGTACATTGAACGAGCGCTAATTTATTAGGTGCTGACACCTGACTTTAAATAAGTTAGGTGTGATATGTCATTAGCGATGGTTTTGTGTAGCCATCCTTTGTTGGTGCAAGATCCAGATATAGTAGTTTTACTTAAGAATAGTACAGAATTGCACCAATGAATTTTTTTGAGAATCAAGCATAATTTTTGAAGCATAGCCGTAGCTACGGTGATAAAATTATGCGCAGATAATCAAGAAAATTTCTCAAGTAAAATGTATTATTCTTAAGTAAAACTACTATAATTCAGATAAGCTGCTCTCTTCCCAAATATTGGCCGTAGATACAGACAAAAAATGAAGATATCGGAGTGTAATATGGCTGTTCAAAGCAATAAAATAAAAACACTATTGTCATTAACCTTTAGTTTGGTAAAATTTTCAGCCTTAACGATATTCCTTTTTATATTGTATTTTTTATCTGTGCTTGCTTCTTTAGGTGCTATTTTTCCCTTATTTCAATTTTTGTATGGCTGTTTTATAGCTGCAATACTGGTATCGTTTATCGCTTTTGTTATTAAAAAGAAAAAAAGTTTTATAGCTGCTTTAAAATTTGTTGCAGTAATGGCCTTGGTCCCAGCATCTCCATTAATTTTACAAAACAGTGGATTCTGTTGGAAAGAACGTGGTTGGTTGTCTGAAGAAGACGTTGTCCTTACATTTTTATCTATAGA
>JAGLKL010000073.1 GCA_023141075.1 Alphaproteobacteria bacterium | reverse complement strand
TAGAAAAAGTTGCGACTGACGTGACCCTAAATGAAACTACTATAAAAAAAAGAAATTTTAAATAATGCTCAAATAGTAACTTTTTATTAGGATTTTTTAGATATGGTAAAAGCAGAAAAAAAAAGCCCTTGCCATTATGGCGGTGCTAGCACAGGACTGAGTAAAAAGAAAAGAGAACAGGTGAAATCATGATACCTAGCGGCAATATTTCCACGGCATTATATGCAAAACTAATTGGCAATCAAGCTTATCTGGCAATTGCACAGGGAAATCTTTTTGCCAATTTGGAGCTGATTAGCAAAAACAAAAGAATGCATACATTTCTGGCATTTAACGGGCAAAAAAAAGACGGGGTAAGCCATAATAGCGGAGCTAAGCGTTATTACACATGGAAAGACACGATTATCGATTGTCGGCAAGCGCCGGGCTTGATTGATAGTGAGGGCCTTGAGGCTTGGGGTGAAACAGTTTCTGAAAGCAGAAAATTCAAAAGATTCAAAGAAAAGCTTGAGAAGAAACTGAGCGGGCATATCACTGTGGAGCTGTTTCATAAAACGCTGCGCGGAGAAGATAACATGCGTTACAATATCCAATTGGAAACCAAAGTAGAAGACTTTGACAGTATTCGTGTGGGGATTTGTCTTAAGGCTGAAGATGATGAAGCCTTTAAAATCGGTTTAGATGCGCTAAAGTCCAGCGAAAACCCAAATCAGATGAAAGCACATCCGCTTGAAAAAGATTTGGAAGTCTAAAAAACTAAGCGGTAGATACTGACCCTAAACTATAAACAACGCGACAAAATATAACATTACTTAAATAATTCGTAAGGGTGCGGGTACTTTTCTTCTTCGGGCATGTTTTCTACACGGAATTGTTCTTCATACCATGGTGCAACATAATCCCAAAGGGTGTGTTTTTGTTGAGTATAAAACGAATTGACTTCGCATTTGACATAGGCAATTTTTCCGACCATAAGCCATTTTTTCCATTTTCTGCTTTCATCAATAGGATTCTCATAATCTGCATTATATATCTTAGTATGGATAATCAGGCTTGCATCAAACTCATCAGTTTCATAAGGAATTTTTGTGCGAATGGCCTGATCTTGTTCTGGAGAAAGAACCAGATTGGAAAAGGCATTCAGGTTTTCTACGATGAGTGAAACCGTATTATAGCCAAAATGGAAATCAAAAGTTGGAATATTTGTTTTCTCCAGATTGTAAAAGCGAAACTTTAAATGTGATTGTTCGCCATCACTTTTCGCTGGATGATACCTCACCACAACAGGTGCTTTTAATTCCAGCACATGTGTATTCATATCATACAGACCATAACCGCGCCCCAAACGCAGCATTTCCTTAATCAGATAATCTTCCTTTCGGGTATCGTCCAAAACCTTATATTTAGCTGTAGCCGAAATCCATTTTTCATATTCAGGAGCAACATTTGCTGCCCTGAAGAAAGCAAAGATTGCCTGTTCTTTCGGTGTGATCTTGGTGTTGAAATATTCTTGGTGTTGAGCCTTTGCAGGCATTATACAAATACATACAAAGGCAAGGCATAATGCCAGAACCTGAAAAACAATAAAATTACGATGGTGTATTTTTCTATCCTGTAGATCGGAAAACATGCTACTTATAACCATTATTACTAAATAATCAGGTTGACCCTGTCTTTCTTATGCCATGACTAATCAATATACGGAAAACCGCAATAAAGACAAAACAAATGATAAAATAAAGCAGCGCAAAAAACAAGACGGTGCGCTTTGGAAAGCTATGACAAAAGATGTTGTGCCGTTGAAAGAGAAGAACACGGTATACCATAGTAAAGAAAAAAGTCGGCCAATATCAAAGCCGACAACCCCGGCATCGGCAGAAACGCAAGAAATACACATAGACATTGACACTTCTGTTAAAAATACGTCAAAAGATGTTTTTGAAAAACCAACGGGGATAGATCATCGCACACAGCAGCGCCTTAAGCGCGGGAAAATGCCTATAGATGGAAGACTGGATTTGCATGGCAAAACCCAAAACGAGGCTTATGATGCCTTGCTTGAATATATTCCGGCGGCGCAAAGCTCAGGCAAGCGCTGTATTCTCATTATAACAGGGAAAGGGCTACCGCGTCACGGCAACCCTAGCTTGTTGGAGAGCTCCGAACATATTGGTATATTAAAACAAAAAACTCCCCAATGGCTGAGTATGCCGCCTTTGTCGCAATATATTCTGGACATTCAGCCCTCTCGCCCTAATCACGGCGGAGAAGGAGCGCTTTACGTCCTATTAAGGCGCAAACGTTGAGTGATTTAAAAAACAAGCGCTTAATAAAAACAGCCCTTTTAAGCTTTTTTTCTCCGTTTCTCAGACTATTCTCAAAAAAAATGCAGATTTTTTCAAAAATCGTGTTTTTGGTAGTAATTCATTAATAATTACCCCTGCATAATGTACCCATACCGCGCTGCAATGGATGCGGCTATGATAGTTAAATCACGGAAAAGTGGTTGGGACAATGAGCGACACGTTTGAAAAATTCTGTAACGCACATAAGATGCAAAATCGCGTCTGTGGTGTCGCATATACGCTAAATGACACACAACCTGTTATTTGTACTCATATTGGTGACCAGCCCTTATATTATTTGGACGAAGAAATCATCGACGATCATGTTGATGAGCTTTTCGATATCGAAGATCTGGGCGAACTTGCTAAAGAAATCCAGACATTAAAACAGGAAATTCTGGGCGAGAGCGAAGAACTAAAGACATATGTTGATGAAAAGACCATCAATGCCTACTGTGATTTTGCCGACAATATGGATGACATTAACGCTATGACGGATTTGGCGGATATCCATGACAGCCATGACCGGCAAGCACGCATTACAGCTATTAAAGAATTACTGAAGAATAGCCGTCTGGCGGCTTCTTACCTGAACGTCGCGGATAAACACGGCATAACAATAATGATGAGCGAACAGGTCGAAACGGCCCATTACGATCGTCGCAGCGGGACAATATTCATCTATCCGCATATGGAGATGATCGATCAGGTTTTATTGCTTGCAAGAGAATTACGTCGTCACTGGCAGCACCGTCAAGGCACATTGCTTAATCCTTTAAACTTCCAGACCGAACACGCGATCCTTATCAACCGTGCGCAGGAAGCCGATCTTTGCGCCGCGATAATCCGCGTTGCTTGGGAGTTGCAACTGGCAGGAAAAAGAGATGTCTGGGAGAGAGTTGAAAACTCTCCTATGGGTGATCTGGCTCGAGCCTTTGCACGCGAAGCCTTCATAGACTTCCGTACACTGAATAACGGTGAAGCCAGCACATCAGTTTTTGAGGCATGGTTCATGTCCGAGCGGTGTCGTAGCAAAGACAAGACCGTTATCCAATCCATGCTTGCCGATCACAGCGGCTACATCATCAAGGATGAGCAATCTTCTCACCACATCACAGTGGAATTGATTGCCGCCTTAGGTGAAATGCCATTCGGCAAAAATTACCTGGGCAAATATGCCCTCATCATTATCGATGATCCAATTTTCATGGAAGTACGTGACCGCTCAAGCGCGAATTTCCTATGGTTTATCAAATTCGAACGTTCCTTTAAACAAGCGGAACAAGAATTGCAACGTGAAGCTGACTTATCCACACATGGCATTCGCCGTGGGTTATTCAACTCTGAAAGTCAGGATCACGAAAATGACATCACATCAGGCGCAGATATTATTCAACTCTTTGAAAATGCTCCGGGGCGCGAACCAGAAAAGAAATGCGCCGGTGATGGGAAAAATGATGCAAACGCCGGAGGAAATATTATCGACATCGGCAATTGGTCGCGCGGCGAATTCTAGTCGCAGAATTATTATTGAATATTTGGATAAAGGCGGGATCGTGGAATACGAACCGGACAAGCCGCAAAAACGTGTGATTGACTGTATTGCTGGGGGGGAAGAGCAAGAACAGTCCTTTACTTGTCTGTCTTTTGAAAACTGCGACAATGATAATGCCGGTCAAAGAAAAAATGAGGCCGATGGTATATTTTCGTTGCGTGATTTGTGTGCTTATAAACTAGGCATTGATTGTTTTGATAACACAGATGAAACAAAGCAATATGCGGATGAAGATATCCTGATCTGGGCAATCAGCGCTTTAAAAAACAGCCCTATTGCACGACAGATACTCAAAGAAGCCACCGACAAAAACTGGTGCGTCACGTTGGAAGACCGTGAAGGCGGCGATTACTGCATGAATGTTGAACAGCGCTTGCTCATTCTTGATAATGGCGGTATGTCTGCCAACGCCTTGGCACGCAGCGAATATTTCCTAAACCGTCTGCTTATTACCATGAGCAAAGCCTTGCGCGATACATGGCAGGAAAAGCGCTATGGTGGATTTGACGAAGATTACGGCCCGGAAGATGTTATCTTGATGGAGCGCGTGCGTGCTGCCGATTTGGATATTGTGAGTGTCCTAATTGCATGGGAATTACGTACAGGCGATTATGAAGGGTGCTGGTGTCATCTTGCAGGCTCGGAAACCGGTGATCTGGCCATGGCTTTTTCCAGCTATCTGGAACGTCAACCTGCGGCTGCTCTCGATTTGCGCCAAGCCCTGCTTGCGGCATTCAAACAATGGTTCAACGAAACATCGCGCATAGATGCCTGCGATCACGATACGCTGGAATATCTTGATGAAGTACTGTCCGCCAGCGAGCTTGTCAATCCATTCGGCAGCAAACGTCCGGGCAAAATGAACATCGAAATGCTTTCTTCTCTGCCCGGCGGCGCAGCTTATCTGCAAGGACAGGGTACAGAAATATTGAAAGCAAGCACATTCATTGCAATGAGCAACGATATCAATAGCGCTCACCTTGCTCATATCGTCAAAGACATTGAGACCATCACAATAGACAGCATCTCTTTTAGAGATCCCGATCTCGCCCGCAAGTTCTTCCCGGAAATGTTCTCAAATGATGGTACGCAGTAAGAATTATGGTAGTGTCGCAAAGTTTAACTGAATGAAGAAATATTAGAATTTGAGGGTTACTTTTGCTGTTTTAAACAGGCAGAAGGAAGACAATGAAGAGACTCTCAACTAGTCATGACCCTAGCTTTTTTGCTCCAACATACAATTGTGATTCTTGATTTTCACAGTTTTGACAAATAACATTTACTTCAACAGAATAATTCAAGTATGCTTCCTTCCGAATTAACTCTAATTCTTAGTGTCTGAGTTGATTTTATCGATTTCCTCTTTGCGCGCTTGTGTAAGTGCAGACGAAATCAAACCAGTGGGAATAGCCACTATTCCCAAACCAATCATAAGAATGACAGATGTCAATAGTTTTCCACCAACTGTTATGGGATACATATCACCATAACCAACGGTAGTAAGTGTTATTACAGCCCACCATAAACTGTGAAAAATTGATCTAAATTGCTCAGGCTGAGCCTCATTCTCACAAAGATAGATAAGAGCCGCAGATATATAGATCATAATCACAGCAAGAAAAGCGAACATAAGAAGCTCTTTTTTCGTTATTTCCAACGCACGCCGAAATCTATCTATTGCCTTGCTCTGTTTAAAAAGCTTCAGTATACGTAGGAGCCTGAACGCTCTAAGAACTCGTAAATCTATGCCCAAAAAAGGAAGATAAAATGGAAGTATTGCTAGTAAATCTACGATGCCAAAAAAACGGAATATAAACTTCGTCCGTTTCTCCGCAACAAAAATTCGCACAGCATATTCAATTGTAAAAATAATGACCGTAATTGCTTCAAGAAAGCCGAGTAATTCACTATGTTTAGATGAAAATTCTGGAAGAGTCTCGAGTGAGAATGTTACGATTGAAATAATTATCAGACACTGAATTGCATAAAGAAATATTCTTCCTGCTCTAGAGCTCGGATCATCATCTACGATCTCCCTGATCCTGTTTTTATCTATCAACGACAAACCCCACTACAATAACATACATTCACACACATGATAAAATACCTTTTATTCATAAAGTCAACCTACAAAGCACCATCCCGAAATACACTATTACTTTATTCACGTCAGTGCACCGTTAAGCAACTCTTCCGCGGCTCAATAAAAATACTACTCCAAGAATTCCTAGTGCCAATAATCCTTGTTGTAGTTGTGGAGAATGCTTTTGATCGTGGCATTCCGTAGCAAAATGCTGGCAGTTATAATCTATAAGTTTCCATTTCTTGCCAATGGATAGACGAGCATGATCAATGACTCTGCAAGATGGTATATTACTCGGATAACCCTTACTGGTAATTCGTCTTCCACCAGAAAAATCTTTCTCATTTTCTTCTAAAACATGCCCTGTTCGCTTTGATGCAGAAATAATTGTTCTATATCCCGTAGCAACACCGTAATGCTGTATACTAAATCCAATATTTACGGCAACAATTTCACCTTCTCTGAACATTTTACTATTTCTCTCTTGAATTAATTTTAATTAGAAGTTAAATTTAACTCATGTAGATTGACCTGTAAAGAGGAAATTTAAAATGCAAGCCGGGACTACTTATTCTGCCGTTATTGGAGGGGTTATTAAGCAATTAAGAGATACTCGCTCTATTAATCAAGGGGCTATGGCGGAAAAGATGGGAGTATCTCAAGCGGCGTGGTCAAAACTTGAGAATGGAAAATCAACCCTCACAACAGCACAATTAGCCAAGGCTGCGGATTTATTGGAAATAGAAGCAAACAAAATCATTCAGTATGCTGATGAAACAGTCGCTGACTTTAAGAGCAACGGAATCTCTGTGAGCTATGATAACAAGGAAGCGGAAAGCAAGGGGCTTATGTTATTGGGCGCAGCCGCCATCGGAGCTTTAGTTACAGCAATCATTTTAGGGCGCAAATAATATAG
>JAGLKL010000072.1 GCA_023141075.1 Alphaproteobacteria bacterium | reverse complement strand
GTACGTATCATGCGGATAACTTCGGCACCTTTCTCATAAACGGTCATAGTGTAGAAGTTATTGATTTCAATATAATTATCCGGACGTACAGGGTGGGCGAGCGGTGATGAATCTTCAGTAAACTGGAAACGCCGCAGATGTGTTACATCGTCAATACGTTGTACGTCTTTTGAATGCATATCAGCGGAGAAAGACTGATCCCGGAAAACCGTCAACCCTTCTTTCAAGGAAAGCTGGAACCAATCACGACAGGTAACGCGATTGCCGCTCCAGTTGTGAAAATATTCATGCGCTATCACTCCTTCAACACGGATAAAGTCTACATCCGTGGCTGTTTCCTGATGCGCGAAAACAAGGGCTGTATTGAAAATGTTAAGAGATTTGTTCTCCATCGCGCCCATATTGAAATCGCTGACTGCGACAATATTAAATATGTCCAGATCATATTCCAACCCATAAGCTTCTTCTTCCCAACGCATTGAGCGTTTTAGGCTTTCCATGGCGTGTGTACAGCGATATTCGTTTCCCGGGTGTACGTATATATAGAGATCGACCTCCCGACCGGAAGCCGTGGTGTAGCTGTCGTATATATGATTCAAGTCGCCTGCTACCAAAGCAAACAAATAACAAGGTTTGGGGAAGGGGTCTTCCCAAATGGTAAAATGACGATTCTCACCGGCTTCGCCGCCATCAATACGGTTACCATTGGATAAAAGAACCGGGTAATCTTTGGGGGATTCGATACGCACTGTGAAAGTTGTTAAAACGTCAGGACGATCTGGATAGTATGTTATGCGGCGAAATCCTTCCGCTTCACATTGAGTGCAATATGTGCCGCCAGATTTATACAGTCCTTCAAGTTGTGTATTTTTCTCTGGGTAAATCTTGGTTACGATTTCAAGATCGAAGCTTTTGGGCAAAGATTCGATGAGTATGGATTTCTCATCAGGCACATATTCTTTATGATCTTTTCCATTCAGTTTTAATGAAAGCAGTTCCAGATCTTCTCCGTATAAAAACAGTTCATCACCGGAGTGTTCTTTCTTGCATTCGTAGCCGGCTGAGGCTGTTACGATTGTATAACCATCATGAATATCAAAGTTCAGGTTTAGATTTTTTATATTATAGGGGAATGGCTTATAGTTCTTGAGGTATACGGTCTTTGGTGTTTTTGTACGCATAACTCACTCACGCTTTTTTCTTCATAACCCTTATTGGTCAGATATCATGAAACAAAATAGAGCAGATTGGAAGAGTAAATGGCTGCAAAAAGTTATTCCAGTACCATGTCATTGCGGTGGATAAGCTCGTCACTCGTGATAATCCCCAGAATGTCTGCAATTTCACTACTTTTATGCCCACAAATCAACTTTGCATCCTGAATGTTATATGCGCTTATCCCCATTCCAATACGTGTGCCGGAAAGATTTAGAATCTCGATAACATCGCCGCGCTTAAAATCTCCGCTGACTTTACGCGCACCAATAGGGAGTAGGCTTTTGCCGTTTTTAAGTGCATTTAAAGCGCCATCATCTATTGTCACGGAACCCTTGGGACTCATATGCGCACCTATCCACATCTTACGAGCGGCAATTTTATTCCCATGCTGTGCATAAAACAGGCTGGATCGTTTCGAATTGTTAGAGCACAGTTTCTTTAGCGTATGGGACTCCAGACCATCTGTAATAATGAGGTGAATACCTGTTTTTGTTGCTGAAAACGCTGCTTCAATTTTACTTTTCATACCACCCGTACTCAAACCCGGTACAGCTTCGCCAGCCATTCTTATATGTTCATCACCGAGTTTTTCGATAAGCGGGAGGTGTGTAGCTTGTGGGTTTGTATCTGGATTATCTGTGTATAAACCGTCTGCTGTTGAGAACAGGATAACTGCGTCCGCACCAACCATCTGCGCAACACGTACACTCAAGCGGTCATTATCACCAAAACAGATTTCCCCGGTAGATACTGTGTCATTTTCATTGATAACCGGAACTATTCCGTGATCGAGGAGAGTATAGAGTGTATCACGTGCATTCAGGTTCATACGGCGGTTTTCCGTTTCGCCCATGGTCAGAAGCACTTGCGCTACGTTAACTCCGCATTTGGCAAAGGCTTTGAAATATCCGTTAAAGACATAATATTGCCCGACAGATGAAGCAGCCTGTTTCTTTGCTAAAGGAATATCCTGCGGTGGAGTATCTTCGCTGATGCCCAAGGCTTTTCGTCCTAAAGCTACGCCGCCTGAAGAAACAATCACAACTTTCTTTCCATTGTCTATTAAGGTTTTGATATCTCGTGCTAAGGCGTCCATCCAAGATTGATTGACCTCATCAAGTCTTTTACCGCGCACCAGAACCGAGCCGACTTTTATCACCAGCAAGTTTGCATCATCCAGTACTGAAATTGTGGTCTTGTCATTGCTCATGGCTCAAATTCTCCTTCCTCAATAATGCCCTGTTTCTTTTTTGCAACAACTTCGCCGAGTTTGTAAAGAAGTTCTTTTATGTTTTGTCCTGACACGGCTGAGATAATCTGTACGTCTTTTCCTATGGCTTTGGATAAAGTTTCAGCCTGATCTTGCGCCAGTTCTTCGCCGAGTGCATCCGCTTTATTCAGAACAATAATTTCCGGCTTGTTTTCTAATCCTGCACCATATTCGGTTAGTTCGTGACGAATTGTGTTATAGGCTTTAGCCAGATCATCTTGCATACAGTCAATAATATGCAAAAGTACGGAAGTGCGCTCTACATGGCCGAGGAACCGGTCTCCCAGACCTTGCCCTTCATGCGCTCCTTCGATAAGTCCGGGGATATCAGCAATGACGTAGTCATACTCTCCAGCCTTCACAACCCCTAAATTGGGGTGCAATGTGGTGAAGGGGTAATCTGCTATTTTTGGTTTGGCATTGGAGCAAGCTGCAAGGAATGTGGATTTTCCTGCATTGGGCAAGCCTACTAATCCTACATCGGCGATGAGCTTCAGGCGCAACCATACCGCTATTTCCTGCCCCGGCCAGCCCGGTGTAAACTTGCGGGGAGCCTGGTTGGTTGAGCTTTTGTAATGAGTGTTTCCAAAGCCGCCATCGCCGCCTTTAAGGAATTTTATGCGCTGGCCGACTTCGGTCATATCTGCCAAAACTGTTTCTTTTTCTTCATCAAGGATTTGCGTACCTATGGGAACCCGGATAATGCAATCTTCTCCGCCCGCGCCGGTCTTGTTACGTCCTTCGCCATGATTACCATTTTGTGCATTAAAGTGCTGTTGATAACGGAAATCTATTAATGTATTAAGCGTTGGGACGGTTTCAAAATAAATATCACCGCCTTTACCGCCATTACCACCCTCCGGCCCGCCGAATTCGATGTATTTCTCGCGGCGGAACGAGATACATCCCGCGCCGCCTTTGCCGCTTTGTAAGTATATTTTTGCCTGATCGAGGAATTTCATGTGTCGGTTGCTATGTTTATAATAGTTTTCATTTAGCCACTAAAAAAGGGGATTTGGCTATCCCCCTTTATAATTCTTAGTCGTGCATGTTTAAAGAAGATTTATTTAGCCGCTTGCACCTTTTTTGAATCGTTCGCCGGAACAATATTCACGATTGACTGATCCCCTTTACCTTTTGTAAAGAGTACTTTTCCGTCCAGTAATGCGTAAATTGTATGATCTTTGCCCAGACCAACGTTCTTACCGGGATTCCATTTTGTACCGCGCTGACGTACGATAATGTTTCCAGCTAGCACCGATTCACCGCCATAGCGTTTAATTCCCAAACGACGACCGATTGAATCGCGTCCGTTTCTGGAACTACCGCCTGCTTTCTTGTGTGCCATGATATGTCTCCTAAAAAAACCTACTTGGATTATTATGCCGCTTTAATATTTGTAATCTGGATCATTGTTAAATCCTGACGATGACCTGTTTTACGGCGGTAGTTTTGACGACGTTTTTTCTTGAATACGACGATTTTAGGGCCGCGGGTCTGTTCGACGATTTTCGCCTCTACTTTGGCACCCTTAACTACCGGTTCGCCTAATGTAGATTTTTTGCCATCCGATACCATCAAAACTTGGTCAATAATGATCTTATCACCGTCTTTTCCTTCAAGTTTTTCAACAAGAAGCTTGTCATCTTTTTGGACTTTATACTGTTTTCCACCAGTTTTAATAACTGCAAACATCGCTTTTATTTCCATTATTATTGATCGTTTGTTCCAATAGTTATAATGCTTATCATTATATGACATGGCATGCAAAACAAACAGATACGCTTTGAGCGATGGAAGTAACCATATTATGGGATATGTGTCAAGAAATATTGTTGTTTCCTACACATTATTATGTGTTTTCAAATTGGCCAAAATAATAACTATTTTTTATATCTTTTTTATCGTTTTTCCTTGGTTACATTTTCTTTTTATGATACAGACCGTGGCGGTGGAAAGGGAGTATCCAAAAGACCGTGTTTAGTACAACGGCTCTAGTGGATTCTCCGTTTTTTTTAGGAATGGTTTTATTAAGATAGATTGCAATTATGTTTAAACGTTTTATGCCATTATCCGTTGCTGCTCTCAGCACATTTATTCTGTCCGTTATAACAGCTTTGCCAGTTCTCGCTTCTTCCGGAGAAGCGATGGAAGAAGCCAGCCATGCAGCAGCGAATACTGCGCATACTCTGAATGTCGGAATGCACTGGGCCGGAATAGCAGCGATTATTGTTTTTTTACTTTCTTATGCACTTGTTCTGGCTGAAGAGTTTACGCATATGCGTAAGTCAAAACCAGTCATACTGGGAGCTGGTTTTATATGGCTTTTGATTGGACTTGTCGCTCAGGAACATGGTGTCGATAAACATGGTATGCACGAAGCCATTCAGCATAATGTGATCGAATATGCCAGTTTGATGCTCTTCCTGTTAGCTGCGATGACTTATATCGGTGCATTGACAGACCGGAACGTATTTGCCGTTATCCGGATGAAATTGGTTCTTTCTGGAATGAGCCTTAGAAAATTGTTCTGGGCAACAGGTATTCTGGCTTTCTTCCTTTCTCCGATTGCAGATAATCTTACGACCGCTTTGGTGATGGGAACTGTGATTATGGCTGTAGGACAGAATAATGCAAAATTCATTACAATGGGCTGTATCAATGTTGTCTGTGCCGCTAATGCGGGAGGCGCATTCAGTCCATTTGGAGACATCACAACTTTGATGGTCTGGCAAGCCGGGCATGTAGATTTCTTCCAGTTCTTCGCCTTGTTCATACCGTCATTAGTATGTTTTGTGATTCCGGCTGCGATCATGACTCCTTTCATTCCAGATGATAAACCTGAAACTGTTGATGAGCATGTATCTTTGAAAAGAGGAGCCAAGCTTATCATTGCTCTGGGCTTTATGACGATTGCGCTGGCCGTTACTCTTGAACAAATGTTTGGTATTCCTCCGTTTGTCGGTATGATGACCGGTATGTCGCTTCTGATGCTAGCCGCATGGTTTATCCGTCATACAGGTCAAAATAAGGATAAAGAATTTGATATCTTTAAAAGCGTTGCATCCGCTGAATGGGACACATTGTTGTTCTTCTATGGTGTGATTTTCTGTGTTGGAGGCCTTGGTTATCTCGGTTATTTGCACTTTGTG
The DNA here is from genome assembly GCA_023141075.1 of Alphaproteobacteria bacterium. Lineage (GTDB taxonomy): Bacteria > Pseudomonadota > Alphaproteobacteria > Micavibrionales > Micavibrionaceae > UBA1672. The sequence continues at coordinate 1,313 of JAGLKL010000072.1, read as the reverse complement.
TCAGAATTCCTATACACAGACTGTGGCGCAACTGCAGCCAACATTGTTGTTGGGTTTGCATCTGCGATTGTCGATAATATACCGGTTATGTTCGCTGTTCTGACTATGCACCCGGAGATGGATCACTTCCAATGGTTGTTGGTTACTCTGACAGCAGGGGTAGGGGGCAGTATGCTTTCAATCGGTTCTGCTGCCGGTGTTGGTCTTATGGGTGTTGCGAGAGGTTACTACACTTTCTTCTCGCACCTGAAATGGACTCCCGTAATCATTGCCGGTTACGCTGCAGCAATTGCTACACACTTCTTTGTTAATTCTCATCTGATCGGGCACTAATAAAGCAAAACGACTATAAATTGATATCCCGGTTTTAATTAGCCGGGGTATTTTTGTGTTCGTATCAAATTGTAAAATATTATGTTTTGGTCTATAAACCGCATATTATGGTCGCATTACCTGAAATTAAGAGACATAAAACCCACGAAGTCAAAGTACGCGGTGTCGTGATAGGAGGCCGCGCTCCTATTGTTGTGCAGTCTATGACCAATACGGATACTGCGGATGTCGATGCTACTTTTGAGCAGGTTAAACAGCTATTTTTTGCCGGATCGGAAATCGTTCGCGTAACAGTGAATAATGATGAGGCCGCCTTGGGTGTCGTGCGCTTGCGTGAGCGTTTGGATAAAGAAGGGCTTGATGTGCCTTTGATTGGATGTTTTCATTATAATGGGCATAAGCTTTTGAGTGAGCATCCCGCACTGGCGGAAAGCTTGGACAAATACCGGATTAATCCGGGCAATGTCGGGTTTGGTGAAAAGAAAGACCTACAATTCGAGCAGATGATTGAAAAGGCCATAGACTATGATAAGCCTGTACGCATTGGCGTAAATTGGGGCAGCCTTGATCAAGCGTTGGCTTTGAAGATGATGGATGAGAATGCCCGGCGTTCTGAGCCTTGGGAAGCTGATGCGGTTATGCGGGAAATGCTGGTACAATCAGCTTTGACCAGTGCAAAGAAGGCAGAAGATGTTGGTCTTCCTGCCAATAAGATTATTCTTTCCGCCAAAGTCAGCCGTGTGCAGGATCTTGTAGCCGTATACCAAGCTCTGGCTGCGCGTTCGAATTATGCTTTGCATCTGGGCTTAACTGAGGCAGGGATGGGATCGAAAGGGATTGTTGCTACAGCACTTGGTGAAGGAATACTTTTACAGCAAGGGATAGGCGATACAATCCGTGCTTCATTGACTCCTGAACCGGGAGAAGACCGTACGTTAGAGGTGCAGGTCTGTCGGGAAATTCTGCAGGCTTTGGGCTTA
>JAGLKL010000071.1 GCA_023141075.1 Alphaproteobacteria bacterium | reverse complement strand
GTCACAGAATTGTATAAAAGCTATGAGTTTAGACCCTAATTCAAAGGTTTTCCTTGATCTTTCGAAAGGAGGCCTTTATTCCGTGTATATAGTTTTTCTCTAGTAACGCAAATAAGGAGGCACGTTAGGTTATGGCTTTAGCAACAAATTTGGGATTTCCACGTATTGGCGATATGCGCCAGCTCAAGAAGGCAGTGGAAGGATATTGGAAAAGCAAAGTATCTCAAGACGAGCTGTTAAATACAGGCAAGGAGTTGCGTGCTCATAACTGGCAGCTACAAAATAATGCCGGGATGGATCATATTCCATCAGGCGATTTTTCTTTTTATGATCATATACTGGATCTAACAGCTACGCTGGGTCTAGTGCCCAAGCGTTATGGATGGGATGGCAATGAAATAAAACTAGATACTTATTTTGCCATGGCTCGTGGAGCGCAGCAAGGTGATCTTGATGTTACGGCTATGGAGATGACCAAGTGGCATGACACAAATTATCACTATATTGTGCCTGAATTTGAAGAGGGCATGACCCCGAAACTCTCATACAGCAAAATCTTTGACCACTATCAGGAAGCCAAAGACTTAGGGATTGAGACCCGCCCGGTTATCGTCGGTCCGGCGACCTATGTTTTCCTCGGTAAAGCGCAGTATGAAGATTTCTCTCATGAGGAAATGGTTAAAAAACTTATTCCTGTATACAACGAAATCCTGCAAAAACTCAGCGACATGGGTGCTCAGTGGGTTCAAATCGATGAACCGGTCTTTTGTCTGGATTTATGTCCGATTGGCCGTGATGTTGTCAATGCGGCCTATAACAACGGCACGGAAAGCCTTAAAAAACCTGATGGCCTCAAACTTCTTGTTGCATCATATTTTGATACGCTTCGCGATAATGCCGACTTGTTTTACTCACTACCGGTTGACGCGCTGCATGTTGATCTATGCCGCGGGCCTAATCAGGCCAACACAAATGCGAATAATGCGCAGAAAACTCTGGATGAAGCACTAGACAAAATCGGTGATGACAAAGTTTTGTCCGTCGGTATTATTGATGGGCGCAATATCTGGAGTAACAATCTTTCCGCTTCACTGGATATGCTTGAAAAAGCAACAGAAAAGCTTGGAAATGACCGCGTTTTTGTTGCCCCATCCTGTTCTTTGCTGCACACGCCGGTTGACTTGGACAGTGAGACACAGATGGACGAAGAGCTTAAGAGCTGGTTGGCATTTGCTACACAAAAAGTTAGTGAAATAACTATTTTGACCAAAGGCCTTAATGAAAGCCGCGAAAGCATTACAAAAGAGCTAACCGCCAGTGATGCTATTCAAGAGGATCGGAAGACTTCTACGCGCATCCATAACGAAGAAGTGAAACAGCGTGCATCCTCTATTACGCCAGAGATGAAACGCCGCAATTCTCCGTTTGCGCAGCGCGATAAAATACAGCGTGAGGCTCTAAACCTTCCGCTTTATCCAACAACATCCATCGGATCTTTCCCGCAAACACCGGACATCCGAAAAGCACGTGCAGCCTATAAAAAAGGTGAGTTAAACGACGCAGCTTACAAAGAAGCAATGCAAGCCGAGATCAAAAGCGTTATTGATTTTCAGCACGAAGTCGGTATCGATATTCTTGTTCATGGTGAACCCGAACGTAATGATATGGTTGAATATTTCGGTGAGCAGCTCTCCGGCTTTGCATTTACAAAGTTCGGCTGGGTGCAATCTTACGGTTCGCGTTGCGTGAAACCGCCAATCATCTTTGGTGACGTATCACGTCCAAACCCTATGACCGTCGAATGGTCGAAATATGCGCAAAGCCAAACGGATAAGGTTATGAAAGGCATGCTCACTGGGCCGGTAACAATATTACAGTGGTCTTTCGTGCGCGATGACCAGCCGCGCAGCGCAACATCACGGCAGATATCTCTGGCCATTCGTGATGAAGTGGCTGATCTCGAAGCCGCAGGGATACGTATTATACAGATTGACGAGGCAGCATTCCGCGAAGGCCTTCCTCTTCGCAAAGATGACTGGAAAGCCTATCTCAACAGAGCTGTTGAGGATTTCCACGTGACCTCATGTTGTGTAGGCGATGAGACACAAATTCACACCCATATGTGCTATTCCGAGTTTAACGACATTATTGAATCCATCGCAGCAATGGATGCAGATGTGATATCGATTGAAACCTCTCGCTCGCAAATGGAATTACTTGATGCGTTCGTGGCCTTCAAATATCCAAATGATATCGGCCCCGGTGTCTACGATATCCACTCTCCGCGCGTACCAAGTGTGCAGGAAATGGTGAACTTGCTGGAAAAAGCCAAGGACGTGCTTGATGAGCACCAGATTTGGGTGAACCCTGATTGCGGCTTGAAAACTCGTGGTTGGGCGGAAGTCAAACCGGCGCTTAAAAACATGGTTGAGGCGGCTATTATCATGCGTGAGAAGATGGCGGCGGCGGCATAGCCGGATGTAGCTATCATGATCATAGGCAATTAATCACAAGGTTAGGCATATTTGCGTTTGCCTAACCTTTTTTATATAATGGAGATGGAAATGATAGAAAGGTAGAATAGTTTAAGAAAGCAGGTATGGAGGATGACACGTTTTTACTCGCTGGCTGACCCGATTATTTTTCCTCATCATATAAAAGGCGTGGCCTTTGATAACGATAATACATTGTATGTAGAGCCAAAGAATTCAAAAGGAATACATAAGCTAGCTGCTTTTCATGCTGTTCAGCAATACCTTCCGCATTTAGATGAACCCGAATTTACTCAGTTGATGGTAGAAAGCCGTAAGAAATACGGTGGTTCACTGGAAATATTTACCAAAGAACATGGAATTGATCCGTATAAATTACGTGGTGCACACTACGAAAATCTTATCAAGTCGGCTAAAGAAATCGATTTTTTTGATCCTAATCTTTCCCCTATTGATGAACTTGACGAGCTTAGGGAATCCAAAATTCCAATGGTTATAGCCACACATGGTAATATGGAATGGACTTTGTTTTCAGGGAGACAAACCAGTTTATCGAATCATTTTAATGAGAAGAGCATCGTTACTAAGGATCTTGTCGGTATTAACAAAACAGCAGGTTCAAATATGTATGAGGTGGTACTAGATAAATTTGGTGCCCCTATTACCGAAAAACCAGAAGAGCGCGGCATCGGGTATGCCATGATTGAGGACACTGCAAAAAATCTAGAGTACGCTAAGAAACTTGGTATGACAACGATTTTGATCGATCCGCAAATCGAGTCAGACGACCATATTCCGGATTATGTTGACATTGTGGTTCCCGATAATCGTATAGCCATAAGTTGCTTATTGACGAGCAATGCACTTCGTCGTGCTAAAGCCTCCGATAATACAATGAAGGATACGGATGAATGTGATTATGACAAGGCTGAAATTGTTTAGAGAAAAGTTATTCTTTCCTTCTTAAAACAGCCGCGAAGAACCCGTCAGTACCATGGCGCAGCGAGCTTAGCTGCATGTATGGTGTGCCCAGACCAAGTGCTTCATCAATCGGGGCGACCTCAAATTCAGGATGTGCCTCAAGAAAACGTGCAATTTGATCTTCATTTTCTGCAGAAAAAAGCGAACACGTCGCATAAACGAGTTTGCCACCCGGCTTTACGCATTTGCAGGCGCTCTCAAGGATACCGGCCTGAATATCTATCAATTCTTCCAAAGAAGGCCCGTAAGTCTGCCAGCGCAGATCAGGATTGCGCCGCCACGTCCCGCTGCCACTGCATGGTGCGTCGATCAGAACGATATCAAATTTGCCTTTCTGACGCTTGAGCCATTTGCGTTGCTTATCATCAGAAAGGCTGCGCACCTCAATAATATCAGAAAGCCCGGCTTTGCGATAACGTTTGCGTCCTTTTTCAAGTCGCCGCTCATCCGTATCCATGGCTACAACCCGCCCTTTGCGCTGCATCGCTGCGGCCAGAGCCAGTGTTTTCCCGCCTGCGCCGGCACAGTAATCGAGTACCTGCATTCCGGCCTTCGCGTCACATAACCAAGCGATAAGTTGCGAACCTTCGTCCTGAATTTCGATCCAGCCTTTGATAAAAGCTTTGGTGCGGGAAAGATAAGCTTTGTTCTCGCAGCGCAATGTCCATGGACAAAGTGCGCCATTGTTGACCTTGATACCATCGGCTTCAAGATGATTTACGACATTTTCTTTATCAGCCAAAAATGTGTTAACCCGCAAATCCAACGTTGCAGGTTTCAATATAGCGGTCATTTCCTCAGCAAAATCTTCACCAAACCGGGTACGCAGAACGGACTCATAATCAGGAGGGCATTCAACGGTTACGGTCTCTAGCATGTCTTTACGCACCAAAGGCTTCCCAAAAAGGTTACGGGCAAAAACCAATTCTTCATCGCTTAAAGGCTCAGGCGCATACTTGGAACCGTCGAACAAATCATTCAACCGCTTCTCAACCGCACCTTCACCCAGAATAACCCATGCAATTACCTGTGTGCGCGGAGAATTCGGAGTCTTTGTTCGCTCTAGCCACCAGCCGAGCCGTGCGTGAGCGCGGGTAATATCATATATGCGCTCGACGATGTTACTGCGATCTTTTGAGCCGATATAACGGCGCACGCGCAAGTAATCCCCGACACACTTATCCAAAGGGACGCGCGCCCGCTGAGTGCTCTCTAAAATATCAATCGTGGCTTTAATCCGGGATGCAGGCTTCATTTTTCTCACGTATCATAAGCCCGGCACTATAATACAGTGATGCCGGGCTTTTATTTTTTTGCACTTAGGGTTTAAACCCCAGCGAAACAAAAAAGTTATAGCTCTCTAATTGGCCGTTTCTTCTTTGTGCTCTTCAATAGTTTCTATTGTTTCGAGGATACCATCTTGTGTGTCCGCAGCCTCTTGTGCCTCTAAAGCATCTTGTTTGGCTTTAATAGAATCTTCTACTACTTCTTCCGTGTCCTCTATGACTTCCTCTGCAGCTTTTTCAGCAATATCTTCAAGCTTTTCCTCAACTTCTTTTTTAGCTTCCTCGACTGCTTTCTCGGCGGTTCCCTCAGCGACTTCCTCGGCGGTTTCCGTTTGGCTATCTGCAAACGCAGGGATAATAGCAAAAGAACTTGCTCCCAGCATCAAGGCAGCCAAAGTTAAAACAAACTTGTTCATGATTTTTTCCTCATTTCAAAAAATTATCTAATTGTGAATATGTTCCATAATATGCTCTATTTCAGAAATTTTGCAAGAATATTCTCTTTACTGCTTTCATTAATAGTAAAACGCGAAAAATAGCTGAAAAACAGGCGGTTTGGCTTATGATTCCGTACGATAATTTGGTGCTTCACGAGTAATCGTTACATCATGCACATGTGACTCTTTATAGCCCGCTCCGGTCATACGAATAAACTCAGCTTTTTCCCGCATTTGAGCGATTGTTCCGCTGCCGGTATATCCCATAGAAGCACGCAAGCCCCCAACCATCTGGTGGAGAACATTACCAATTGGGCCTTTATAAGGGACGCGGCCTTCAATACCTTCAGGAACCAGCTTGTTAGATTGATTAATATTGCCTTGGAAATAGCGGTCTGCCGAGCCTTGAACCATAGCTCCGATTGATCCCATGCCGCGATAGGCTTTATAGGAGCGCCCCTGATACAAAATGACTTCACCCGGCGCTTCGTCCGTTCCGGCAAAGACTCCCCCTATCATGGCAGCACTTGCACCTGCGGCAATGGCCTTGGCGAAGTCACCGGAATATTTGATACCGCCATCGGCAATAACCGGAATGCCTTTTTTCTCACATACAGACACAACATTCATAATCGCGGTAAGTTGTGGAACGCCGACACCGGTGACAACACGTGTTGTACAAATAGAACCCGGACCGATCCCGACTTTTATTGAATTTGCGCCAGCTTCGATCAAGGCAGCGGCTGCATCAGAAGTAGCCACATTACCAGCCATAATTTGCAGACTCGGATGGTTGATACGGATTTTCTTCACTGTATCTATAACCGCACGGGAATGTCCATGTGCCGTATCAACCACAACCAGATCCAATCCGGCTGCGACTAGGGCTTCTGTACGCTCAATACCGTTAATATCGCCGGTTCCTACAGCGGCTGCGGCGCGTAAGCGATCTTTAGAGTCTTTGGTGGCCATCGGGTAGAGTTTGGATTTCTCAATATCTTTAACAGTCATCAAGCCAATGCAACGCTTCTTATCGTCTACGACCAGCAATTTTTCAATCCGATGCTTATGAAGCAATTTTTTTGCTTCTTCTTTTGTAATGCCCAGCGTAACAGTCACCAGATTTTCTGTGGTCATCAGTTCCCTGATAGGTTGCATCTCATCATCAGCAAAACGTACGTCACGGTTGGTTAAAATACCTATCAATCGGCCATCTTGCTCAGTCACTGGAAAACCGGAGATATTATATTTACTCATCAATTCCCATGCATCACCCAGACGCGCATTTATATCAATAGTAATCGGATCAAGCACAATACCGGATTCAAAGCGCTTAACTTTGCGCACCATTTGCGCCTGCTCTTCAATATCCATATTTCGGTGCATAACCCCGATTCCGCCATTTTGTGCCATGGCAATCGCCATCTCGGCCTCAGTGACAGTGTCCATGGCCGCCGAAAGAATCGGAATGTTCAAGTGAATATCTTGCGTAATATAAGTGCCCGTATCAACTTCATTAGGCTGGACTTCAGATTCTGCCGGAAGCAGCAAAACATCATCAAAAGTGAGGGCTTCACAGATTTTGGATGGATCTTTAATTTTTTTGATTTTTGTATACATGGTGCAAACCTCTGGCGCTTGAATTGAACTTGCGGACGAAATTTGCAAGTGAGTTATAGCGAATTTTCCAAAAAAGTCAAAAACAAAGTTTCGAAAGAATAAAAAACGACCCTACGCCAGTCGCAACTATTTTATTT
>JAGLKL010000070.1 GCA_023141075.1 Alphaproteobacteria bacterium | reverse complement strand
GCTTTCCGGTTCTTTGACATTTTTAACGATATTTTCCCATTTCGACAGGTCAGGCTCTGAAGTTTCTTCAATACCAAAAATATCCATGACCTGATTATCCAGTCCCTCTTTATGATAGGTCAGAGGAACCTCGTAAATAGACTTAACATCCAGCGCCGGGATGACATTTTCGAGCTCAAGATTACAAAATAGAGCGATCTTCCTGCGCTCTTCCTCCGATATATGACGATCAGCACGACAAAGCAGAATTTGCGGACGGATCCCGTAACTCATTAATTCTTTAACCGAGTGCTGAGTTGGTTTGGTCTTAAGCTCTCCTGCTGCCGGGATATATGGCAAGAGCGTCACATGAATGAATATTGCACGGGTTTTGCCAACTTCATTACCGAATTGACGGATTGCTTCTAAGAATGGCTGACTTTCAATATCCCCGACAGTTCCGCCAATTTCACATAAAACAAAATCAGCAGTGCCGTCTTTTTCACGAATAAAATCCTGAATCTCATTTGTAATATGCGGGATGACCTGAATCGTTGCTCCCAGAAATTCTCCCTTACGCTCTTTTTGCAGCACATTAGTATAGATACGTCCTGTGGTCGTGTTATCCATTCCTTTTGCCGGTACGCCGGTAAAACGCTCATAATGTCCGAAATCCAGATCGGTCTCAGCTCCATCATCGGTCACATAAACTTCGCCGTGTTGGAACGGGCTCATTGTTCCCGGATCGACGTTTAGATAAGGGTCAAGTTTACACAGTCTTACGCTAAAACCTCTGGCCTGTAATAATGCGCCAAGCGCAGCGGAGCCTATTCCTTTCCCCAAAGAGGAAACGACGCCGCCAGTAATAAATATATATCGTGTCATGCTTTACTCTACGGGAGCTGAAGGCTCCTCTGTTTCTGGTTGTAGTGTTTGTTGTATGTTAGAGTCTTCGGTATTTTCTTCAAGCACCTCAGTTGGTGCTTCAGGTATTTCCACAGCAGGCGCAGGGATGTCGGCTGAAGGAGCGAGTTCCCTTTTAATTTCGCTGGGTGGTATATATTCAAATCCGCTTTGAGCTTCGTTATCATCACTCGTCGGAAGCTGAGCTTCAATCTGTGCCGGATCGACATTTTCCAAAAGGCCGATATTTTGCTGGGAGTTATTGCTGGCCAGAACGCCAAGTGTAAGGGATGTCGCAAAAAAACCGGCGGCACATATGGCCGTCATTTTTGTCAGTGCACTTGCTGTCCCTTTGGCCGTAGCAAGACCGCCTAGTCCGCCACCACCACCGCCAATACCCAAGCCACCTCCCTCAGAACGCTGAAGCAGAACGAGGCTGATAATAGCCAGAGCAAATATTAGGTGAAGAACAAGAACAACTGATTCCATAACGTAAGTTTCTTTTATAATTATGTCTTTATCATGTTAGATATCCAACCTCTTATAAATAGTCTCGCTCGCAAAGGCTAGCTTAAAAACAAAATTTTTCACGCACATTGTGCAACACCAAAAAATTCTTCAAACTTCAAGCTTGCTGTACCAATCAATCCACCATCAATATTGGGTGTTGTCAGAAGTTTTTCAGCATTGCCGGAATTCATCGAACCACCGTACAAAATGCGCATTTTTTCTCCTTGACTATAATTTTTTGTGAGGAATGCACGAATAAAGCTGTGCATTTGTCCTGCATCCTCCGGGCTGGGAGTTTTCCCTGTTCCAATCGCCCAGACAGGCTCATAAGCAATGATGGTATTTTCGGGTATTGCATTCTTAGGGACGGACTCAAACAACTGTCTTTCTATAACTTCTTCTTGAAGATTTGCTTCACGCTCTTTTCTCGATTCTCCAACGCAGATAATAGCGCTAAGCCCGTTTTGATGGACAGCTTTAGCTTTCTCATTAACCAATATGTTATCTTCCTTGTGATATTCGCGGCGCTCGGAATGTCCTACAATTACGTGTGAGCATCCCACATCTTTAAGCATTCCGGCACTAATCTCGCCAGTATAAGCACCTTTATCGTGGACAGAGCAATTTTGACCGCCAAAAGAAACTACCCCTTGTTTACTATATTCGGATAACGCTGAAAGAAAGACATAAGGAGCACATATAAGAAATTCTGCTTTTTCCAATATTTCAGTGTGTTCCTGACTCTTTTGTAACAACTGCAACACAAACTCTCTAGCCTCGGACAGAGTAAAATTCATTTTCCAGTTCGCGGCGATTAATTTCTTCATTTTTGCTGTCATCCTTATCAAGTTTGCCCCTATGTTAGTGGGCACATGCTGAAAATCAATCATTTATCGTTGATTTTTATCGTTTTTTTCAATTTGCCTGCTTGCCCAGTTCTATATGCGTGCTTATAGTGCAGGACTATCAAGAGCAACTTTATTAATTACGAGTAATTCTATGGTTATGCAGATGATGCGCTCTGGCGCAAGTGGTGGTTTGTTTAAATATTTTATGTTCGGATTGATCGGGCTGTCTGTAGGTGGTCTGGCACTAATGGACGTTCGCGGTGTCTTGACAGGAAACAATATTGGCGGAAGCGATGTCGTGCACATTGGTGAAGAGAGCATAGATATTCGCTCATTTGATCGCACCGTGCGCATGTCACTGGCACAATATCGCATTTCACCTGAGAAGGCCTATAAACTTGGCCTAATAGATGAAATACTCACCGGCCAGATTCGCGCCTATATGCTTGCGCAAGAAGTGAAGGACAAAGGGTTTGAGTTAGATCAGGAGCATCTGGCCTTGCGTGTGGCCGAAGTAGTACAACCGAATGTCCGTCAGGATCAGACTATGCAGCAAGCTCTTGAAGAGCTATTGCAACGTCAGGGGATGAGCGAGAGCGAATTTGTAACAATCCTGAAAAGAGAAGTTGCTGGAGAATTTTTGATGCAGGCCGTGCGCGCCGGCTTTTCATTCAATGAAAAGCTGTTAGTCGCGGAACTGTACAAATTCCAGAACCAGACCCGTGATATTGAAGCCATCTTTTTTGCAGATAAGGATATTCAAAGTATTAAACCGGCAACCCGGGAACAACTGGAACGTCTTTACGAAAGTGTTAAACATGTGCGCTACAAAATTCCTGAATATCGCACAATAAAAATGGCTGTCTTTGATCCAGATAAGCTGGATATTGAAGTCGAAGTAATGCTCGCCGAAATTAAGGAGGCTTATGAAGATAATCAGGACAGGTTTACTGCCGGTGAAACAGTGACGCTGACTCAGACTTTGGTTGATACATCCGAGCAGGCCAAGGCGATTTATGATGAGGTACAAGCTGGAAAAAGTCTTAAGGAAGCAGTTATCTCGGTAAATGGCTCTGAGGACAGATATTATGAGAAGCGAGATTTCGAGTCAGCGGCCATGATCCCGGAAATGATTCAGGCCGTAGCGGGACTTGAGGAAGGTGCAGTCGCCCCGCCCGTTAAAACCATGCTCGGTTATCATGTTGTGCGCCTTGATAAACTCATTAAGCCCAGAGTTCTTCCTTTTGAGGATGTGCAAGAAGAAATAAAAACAGCTTTATTGCAGGAAAAACGTGATGAAGAGGTTTATGAAATCTCCCAAGATATTGATGAAAACCTCGATCATGGTATGTCTTTCGAAAATCTGGCAAAAGAAGATGCGTATCAGCTTGAAATAAAGACCATCGAGACTTTCGACAAATCAGGTTTCAATAAAGAGGGTAAAGAAGTATTGGGTTTAATTGCCGATACAGATAAAAAAGGCATGCTGGAGTTATCTTATGAACTGGATAAAGATGAGGCCTCTTTATTGCAGGAATTACCAAGCGGCATGCTTGCAGCATTTAAACTGGAAGAGGTAATAGACGAAACCTATAAATCCTTTAATGAAGTTAAACAAGAACTGGCTGACCAGTTTATTGCAGACCAAAAACATGCACAAAACCGTGAGAATATTGCAAAATATCTAGCTGAGATAGGCACAGGAGGTTCTAAATTTGAAGGACTGGCTCGTGAGCATAATAAAGGGATCATGAGCTATGAAGCTATAGGATTATCTGGTGAGCCTCCTCCTCCTTTAACTGGAGATGCGCTTCCGGAAATTTTTCAGACTTCCATAGGCGGTTATGAAATGCTGGAATTGGCCGACCGGTTTGCTCTTATCAAAATTAGCGGATATGGTGTGCCTGAAATTACGCAGGATGAAAACGTTCAAGAAACTTTGCAGAATTTGGCTAATACCGTGGAAAAAGAAATGGAAGATGATGCCTTCCTGATGTATCTGCGTGTTTTGGCCGAGCGCGAGAAGCCTAGAGTTAACGAACAGTTGCTCCAGCAAGTCTACAACAAAGAGCAACAATAAAGAAGGATGAGTAAGGAAATGCACTCTGTTGATCCTTCCAAAACCAAAGCGTACCCGGCCATAGAAGAGTTTAAAGACACCTATAATTCAAACCAGACGCAACCGGTCTGGCACTGGGTGTCTTCTGATCTCGAAACACCTGTTTCCGCTTATCTAAAGATATGCGGACACGCTCCCTATTCTTTTTTGCTGGAATCAGTGGAAGGCGGCTCTACGCTGGGGCGCTATTCAATTATCGGAACCCGGCCTGATTTCCTGTGGCGATGTAAAAAAGGCGTGGTCGAAACGAATAACGGCAGCAGCCCTGACTGGACAGCAGATAAAACAGAAAACGCTGTGCAATCACTCAAAGACGCAGTAAAAAGCAGTTCTGTTGACAACGTGTCTGAAGAGTTACCGCCTATGTGCGCTTCAGGGTTGTTCGGTTATATTGGCTATGACATGGTACGTCTGATCGAAGACATTCCTGACACCAACCCCGATGATCTTGGCGTGCCGGACAGCATTCTAATGCGTCCTTCTATTCTGGTAATTTTTGACAATGTCAAAAAGCAGATATGTATTGTTGCGCCTGTATATGAGCATGCCGGAAACAAGAGATTGGTTGCGGATGATGCATATAACGATGCCAAAATGCGCATAGAGAAGATTGTAGAATTACTTTATACACCGCTGGATCACAACTTATTAGAGCACAAAACATCGCTACATCCCGGTCAGGAGCCTGTATCCAATACCGACGAGAAAGTATATAAAGACGCGGTTAGAAAAGCCATCGAATACATATATGCCGGAGATGTCTTTCAGGTCGTTCCTTCGCAGCGTTTTTCTATTGATTACGATCTACCCTCGTTCGAATTATACCGTTCTTTGCGCAGCGTAAATCCATCTCCATTCCTGTTTCATTTGTCGTTTGAGGGTTTTTCGCTTGTTGGCTCTAGCCCAGAGATATTAGTGCGTGTGCGTGATGGAATGGTGACCATCCGTCCTATTGCCGGAACGCGAAAACGCGGTGCAACATTGCACGAAGATAAGGCTCTTGAAGAAGAACTCCTTGCCGATCCAAAGGAACGTTCAGAGCATTTGATGCTGCTTGACCTTGGGCGCAATGATGTCGGGCGTGTTGCACAAATAGGAACCATTGATGCGACCGAACAATTCCAGATCGAGCGCTATTCCCACGTTATGCATATTGTTTCCAATGTACAGGGACGTCTTCGCGAGGACGTGGATGTTGTAGATGCTCTCTTTGCAGGATTTCCGGCAGGCACAGTCTCTGGCGCACCAAAAATCCGCGCTATGGAGATAATTGATGAGTTGGAGGTAAGCCGCCGCGCCACCTATGCCGGCGGGGTCGGATATTTCTCCGGTCGTAGCATGGATAGCTGTATTGCACTGCGCACGGCGCTTGTTAAAGACGGAAAAGTCTATGTGCAAGCCGGTGGTGGTGTTGTCGCTGACAGTACTCCGGAATCTGAACATCAGGAATGTTGCAACAAAGCCAAGGCAGTATTGTATGCTGCGCAGCTCACAATAAAAAAATATTCCTAGGGTCTAAACCCTAATCAAGTTTTGCCTGTGCACCTTCTGGAACCGGTTGCTGAAGTAGCTCACTCACCGGCACAAGGCTCAACCCTTTTTCGTCTAATGTTGGTATCCATTCTTTCAGCGCCACAATAGTTTCTTTGTGTGGGTGACCAATCGCTATGGCATAGCCACGGGTAGCAGCTTTGTTTTCTAGTTTTTGCAAGGCGCTCCGAATAAACTCGGGCGTTACTTCATGATCTAGGAAAATATCACGCACTGCGTAAGGGATACCGGCTTCTCGTGCACTTTGCGCGGCCACAGAAGAACCTATCGTGCGCGAATCGACGAAAAACAGTCCACGTGCTTTTAATTCGGCCATAATATGGTCCATAGCTTCTTTATCTGCTGTTATGCGGCTTCCCATATGGTTGTTTATGCCAACATAACCATCAAACTGGGATAAACCCCAATCCAGTGTATCAAGTATTTCCTCTTTGCTTTGTGAAACCATAAGAACACGCGGCCCGGCATCCAGCTTGCCGTTAAGCGGCTCCATCGGCATATGCACCATCAACTCATGTCCGTTGGTGTCCGCGCGGCGCGTTCGCTCTTTCAGGTTTTTCGCATAAGGCAGATAAGATAAGGTCAGAGGGCCTGGCATAACTTCAACCAGCTTACTTCGCAAAGACAGTCCCATATCATCAATAATAATAGCGATTTTGCCTGTTCCTTCAGGGCTTATATAGCTGTGGGTATCCTTTTCATCGATCTTAGTAGGGTATTTTTCTTCCACCTCTATTGGTGCATGCGTGTAAATTTCAAAAGTTTCCTTATCAATATTGGCAAGTTTTATCTCTTTAACTTCGGCGGGTTCTTTTTGGACAGGTTCAGGCTTAATGGAATAAACAGGCTCATATTCCGGAACTTCCCCGTAAGAGAGAATAACCTCTTCAACATTACGCTGTGAAAATATGTCTGAGATATCTTCTTTCTCAAGCTCTAAAGTTTTCATATTATCGTTGACTTGTTCCCCGGCTGCTGGCTCTATTTCTGAAAGCTCGATTGCGTCATTTCCATTGTTATTAGCAATAATCTGCTCAGGAAAACTGGCCGGAAACACAGAACCATCAAAAGCATTTTTGGGAAGTTCAATCCCT
>JAGLKL010000007.1 GCA_023141075.1 Alphaproteobacteria bacterium | reverse complement strand
GGTATTGGTGCCGGATTTATTCCGGAAAACCTGAATACCAAGATTATTGACGAAACACTAAAAGTGAATAGTCAAAGCGCAATAGAAATGGCTAGAGAGATTGCGACATTAGAAGGGATTCCATGCGGTCTATCATCCGGTGCTGCACTTCAGGCTGCAAAAATCATAGGAGAGCGCCCGGAAAATAAAGGAAAGCAGGTTATTCTTATTATCCCGTCTTTTGCAGAACGCTACTTATCCAGTGTATTATTTGAGCATATCCCTGCCTAAATGCTGCGGCTATTTCTTATCACTGACACCGAGTTTGTCCTGCAAAGAGCTGCTTGACGTAGTATATTCAAAGCGCAAACGTGCATCTGGTCGACAATACGTAAAGGCTTGGCGTGACATAAGCGCTGCTTCATGAAAGCCTGAAAGAATAAGCTTAAGTTTACCCGGATACCAGTTAATATCGCCGACAGCGAAAATGCCGCGCTGCGAAGTCTCGAACTTTTCCGTATCAACGGGAATAAGATTTTCGTGCAAATTAAGCCCGAAATCAGCGATTGGCCCAAGCTTCATTGTCAAACCAAAAAACGGAAGCATGACATCACAAGGGATATTCTGGCGCTCTTTATTATTGTCTTCTACGATTACGGCGTTCAACTGGCCGTTTTCTCCAGCCAGTTCCTTAACTTGTCCAAGCTGAAAATGCATTGAGCCTTCATCGACAAGTGTTTGCATTTTATGAACACTATCAGGAGAGGCGCGAAAAGCCTTTCTACGGTGAATTAAGGTCAGGCTTTTGGCAACAGGCTGTAGATTTAAACTCCAGTCCAGAGCAGAATCTCCGCCGCCTACTATGACCAGATCCTTATCGCGGAACTGCTCGACTTGACGAACTGAATAAAAGACAGAGCTTTCTTCATAGTCTTCAATTCCCGGAATAGGGGGCTTTTTAGGCATAAAACTGCCGCCACCTGCAGCAATAATAATACAAGTTGCTTCGAATACTGTTCCCGTATCCGTTGTTAAACGCCATGTTCCATCATCCAGTTTTTCTAATTTTTCGGCTATTTGCTGAAAATGAAACACAGGATCAAAGGGTGCGATTTGTTCCATCAATTTATCAGTAAGCTCTTGCCCGGTAATGGTTGGATAGGCTGGAATATCGTAAATAGGTTTTTCAGGATATAGCTCTGCGCATTGTCCGCCAGGTCTATCGAGAATGTCAATAAGATGACATTTCATATCCAACAGACCCATCTCGAAAACAGTGAATAACCCGCAAGGTCCCGCCCCTATAATAACGGCATCGGCTTTTATGACGGCAGAATCATCACTCATATCGGTTTTTCCTTATAAAGTTATGCTCATTTCTAAACGTAGTTGTAATAAAATACAATGAAACTCAAGTAAAGAAGATGTCTATTTTTTTATATCAAAACCAATCAATCTGACAAGCTTTAAGTACCATGACAAAAGAGTTTGACGACTCAGTTTTTTATCCATCGTTAAAGTTACCGAAGATCAATGTGCAGCAAAAAGCAGCACTATGATTTTTTACTTTTTTCTTTAAGCATATAGAGGATATCGAGAGCCTCCCGTGGTGACAAGGTATCGGGGTCTATCACCTCAAATTGCTTTTCCAGTTCTGATGCAATGCGCGGTGCAGGATTGGAAGGAATTTCAAACAAAGGTAAATCTTTAATCATTTGCTCGGACGTGTTGTCTTTATTGTTGTGTGTTAAGCGCTCTAGAATATCTTCGGCACGCTTTATGACTGTGTTTGGCAAGCCGGCAAGTTGCGCAACATGGATGCCGTAAGACCGGTTGGCATGGCCACGAACAACTTTGTGCATAAACACAATAGTATTATTCCATTCTTTGATTTGCGCGGTATAGCATACCAAGTTCTCCAAAGGCTCGCTTAAAGCAACCAACTCATGGTAATGCGTAGCGAAAAGGCTACGGCATTCATTTTTATTGTGCAGATATTCAACGCAGGCCCAGGCAATAGACAGGCCGTCATAAGTCGATGTGCCGCGCCCGATTTCGTCAAGAATAACCAAAGAGCGTTCGGTAGAAAGGTTTAAAATTCTGGCAGTTTCTACCATTTCAACCATAAACGTGGATTGTCCGCGTGCAAGATCATCTGATGCGCCGACTCGACTGAAACATTGGTCGATTATGCCGATATGGGCTGAAGCAGCCGGTACAAAACTTCCCATTTGCGCCATAATGGCTATAAGAGCATTTTGTCGCAGGAAAGTGGATTTTCCAGCCATATTAGGCCCGGTTAGTAGCCACAAACGAGAACCGGGATTTAGTGCACAATCATTAGGAACAAACGCCTCGCTTTGCTCTTTAAGGACATTTTCAACGACTGGATGCCGCCCTTTGTTGATATCAAACTTCAAACTTTCATCAACGATCGGGCGATTATAATTCATCAATGCTGCTTGTTCAGCTAATGCTGCGCCCATATCAATAATTGCCAGTGCCTGTGCGATAGAGTTAATAATATCCGACAGGCTGCCAATCCTCTCAACAATTTCATCAAAAACAGACATTTCCAGAGCAATAATTTTATTGGCAGCGCTTAATATCTCTCGCTCTTTCTCTGCAAGTTCGGAAGTTGTAAAACGCACAGTACCGGCCATCGTCTGCCGATGAATAAACCTGACGTTTGCTGCATTACTTTCCCGTGACTCGTCTGCTGTAATCATTAGAGCATCAGCACGTTTTGAGGGTACTTCGATAAAATACCCCAGCACATTATTATATTTTATTTTTAGCGCATTGATGCTTGTTTCACCTCGATATTTGGATTGCAGCGAGGCAATCATTGTACGACTATTATCCCGCAAGCTCCGTAACTCGTCCAGACGCGGATTATAGCCGGTCTTAATAAATCCACCTTCTTTAGTGCTCAAAGGAGGTGTATCAACAAGCGCTAGCTTAAGAGTATCGTGCAGCTCACAAAGCGCAGGGTTTTGACGCAGCTTATCAAACACAGCATTAAAGCTTTTTAACTTATTCATATTGGTCTGAAGCGTTACGCGGATAATCTCACCATGAGATAATCCATCACGGATCATAGCCAGATCCCGCGGGTTACTGCGTCCAACGGTAATACGGGATAAAGCACGCTCAATATCCGGTACTTCCCGCAGCATTATACGCACCTCTTCGCGCAAGCCCGGCATTTCAAAAAAGCTTTCAACGCGGTCAAGACGTGTATTTATTTGCGCAATATCAGTGAGTGGAGTAGAAATACAGGTCTGCAATAATCGCGCACCAGCGCCCGTAACAGTACAATCGATTGTATCAAGAAGGCTTCCTTTTCTTTCACCCGATAGTGTGCGCAACAATTCCAGATTCTTTCGAGTTGCCGCATCAATCCCCATATATTGGCGATTATTAACGCGCTGCGGTACTGTCAGATAAGGGAGCTTGCCTTTCTGTGTCGAGGAAATATAGGTCAGGAGCTTACCAAGCGCATAAAGCTCGCATTTATCCAGCGCCGGTACGTCTTTGCCAAAAAGCTCTGTAACATTACTTGTGTCAGGCAGAGAGAGTGTATCATGTTGCGGTATTGTTATTCTGTCCGAGAAATCATCAAGAGCGCTTCCGGCAGCCTGAAGGCATTTTTGGGATATAACAATTTCACCGGGGTCAATCCGTTCAATCGTTGTGCGCAATATATCAAGATCACAATTTTGCACCATCAATTCGCCGGTCGATAAGTCGCACCAGGCAATACCACACAGTCCGCTATAGCTGTGCAAGCCGCACAAATAATTGTGCGCACGGGCATCCAGCAAATGATCTTCGGTTAAAGTTCCTTGTGTAACAATACGAACGGCTTCACGCATCACAAGGGATTTTGATGCACTCTTCCCTTCTTTTTTTGCACGTAATTTTGCTTCTTCAGGGGTCTCTGTCTGTTCACAGATCACAACTTTATGGCCCGCACGGATAAGTTTTGCCAGATAGGGCTCATAGGCGTGATATGGCACGCCGCACATCTTAATATCATCGCCATTGGATTTACCACGCTTGGTCAGCGTAATATCCAGAACTTGAGAGGCAATAACGGCATCCTCATAAAACAATTCATAAAAATCGCCCATTCGGTAAAAAAGTAGGCAATCAGGGTGTTCTTCCTTTAAAACGAGGTATTGCGCCATCATCGGTGTGTGCCCGAGCGTAAGAAAGTGCTCCGCCCGCTTGTTCATACTCTTACGTACTTCATCTTCATGGGGGGAGGGCGCATCGCCACTTTGGCCGTAATCATGTTTTTCGGCAACAGCCATATAAAAGCCTGCCTTTTACTCTATAAAAGTTTTAAACTCTAAGAACTCACGAGCCGGTAGAACCGAAGCCGTCTTCACCGCGTTCTTCATTCTTTTCCAGTTCCTCAACAACTTCCCAGCTAACATGGGAAAAACGTTCAACAACCATCTGTGCGATTCGCATGCCGCGCTTTATCGTAAATGGTTCTCTACTGTGGTTAATTAAAATCACTTTAACCTCTCCGCGATAATCCGCATCAATCGTACCGGGCGTATTTAAAACCGTGATACCGTATTTAATGGCCAGTCCTGAACGAGGACGTACCTGCGCTTCAAAGCCTTTTGGCAGAGCTATGGTCAGACCCGTAGGGATAAGAGCGCGATCACCGGGACCAAGTTCCAGCGCTTCTTCCAGAGCGGCCGTCAAGTCCATTCCCGCAGATTTAGAAGTTGCATAGCTCGGCAATTTGAGCCCCACAGCATTTTCCAGCGGTTTTACCGCAACCTTAATATCACTTTGTTCTTCGGTCATTTTTTCCTATTTTGCTTTATAATGTTCAACTATTTTCACAACCAGCCGATCAGCAATATGTTTTTTAGACATATGCTCCCACGTTTCCTTACTGTCATGTTCCTGCGAGTAAAAATATATTTGATTTTCATCCGAACCAAAAGCTTTTTCATGTCCCTTTTCATCTTTACCAACCAGATTGGCCATAATCCAGTCACATCCCTTTTTCTCCAATTTTACTTTTGCATGTTTTCCGATGTTCTCGGTCTCGGCAGCAAAGCCTATAATCAGAGAGGGGCGTTTCGTCGGATGATTTGATAATCTCTCCAAAATATCGGGATTTTCAGTAAGCGACAGAGAAGGAGGAAGGTTTCCCGCTTCTTTCTTAATTTTTTGTTCGCTCATACTAGTAGCGCGCCAATCGCTTACAGCCGCGCTGCACACGCATATATCAGCAGGCAACACGGCTTCACATGCTTCAAGCATTTCTTCGGCACTCTCAACATGAACCATATTTGCACCGTTAACAGGCCTAATCCGTGTCGGGCCGCTAATAAGCGTAACCTGTGCGCCTGCTTCCAGCAAGGCTCTAGCAATAGCGTAACCCTGTTTTCCAGAAGAGCGGTTACCGATAAAGCGCACCGGATCAATCGCCTCGTATGTCGGACCGGCTGTTACGAGTGCTTTCAAACCCTTTAACGGTCTTTCAAAAAAAAAATCTTTAATAGCGGTAAGGATGTCTTCAGCTTCGCTCATCCGCCCAAGCCCTGTTTCTCCACAGGCCATATCGCCTTCAGCCGGGCCAACGAACTTGATTCCGCGCTTTTTAAGCGTCTCTACATTGCTTTTCGTGGCTTCGTTTGCCCACATCACAGGGTTCATTGCCGGAGCTACCAAAACAGGCTTATCGGACGCTAATAAGAGGGTTGAGGCCAGACCGTCTGCTAGGCCATGAGCCATCTTAGCCATAAGATTGGCAGTAGCCGGGGCAAGAACGATAAGATCATGCTCACGGCTTAAACGAATATGTCCCATCTGGGTTTCATCGATGAGCGACCACAAATCATCATAGACCTGATTTTCTGACAGGGATGCCACGCTCAGAGGTGTAATGAATTGTGAGCCCCCCTTGGTAAGCACGCAAGTCACCTGAGCACCTTCTTTACGTAGGAGCCGGATAATATCCAACGACTTATAAGCGGCAATTCCTCCGGAAATAATCAGGAGTATTTTTTTACTCGATAGCATGCGCTTTTTCGCCCTTTTTCCTATAAAATGGAAATGACTATAACAAAAAATCTCTTACAAGTTCGGTTAAAAACCTTTTCTTCGTGAGTCCCTCTATAATAGAGGCTTCTATGTCTCTTCTGATGCTTGTATCCACACCTTCGAATCATCCTGAAGGGATTATTCCAGCCGTCTGACGGATATTAGCGATTATGTCTGTTGTCTGCGCCAATTTGAAGGTTTAATTGCTACCATCATAAAGCACGCCTTCTTCTTCATCGGCGCGTTCACCGCTCTCCATCTCATCAATAGTCGAATCAATTTCGTCGATGGCTTTCTGCATGGCATCATTTACAGGTTCAATTACGTCCTGAGCATCTGATGAAATGTTATCCAACAGGCTTTGTGCTCCGGCGTCCTGAGCATCATAGGTGATACCCAAATTGCTTATACCTGCTGCAGGGGAGATTTGCGCCACGTTGGCTCCGTCAGGTGCGTTTGCGACATCATTGTATATCGCAAATATAGCAACAAGCCCTACGACCAGCACGCTTGTTGAATATAAAATTGATCGTGTAAAGTTGCTCATATTCGAGTAGGCTCCCTCTGTATAAAAAATGAATAAAACCCTCACCGGCTGATATGCTAGCATAGTAAATGGCGTTACTGTCAAATAATTTAAGGCTCGTTTGGCAGTGAGTGGATACATTTGATGTGGATTCTTTATGAAGATCCAACGGAATATCTAGGACAGCCCCTATTATTTTAAAAAAATCAAAAAGTAAGTTATTTAAAAAAAACCAAAAAGTAAATCTCACTCTCGTTTGTATCTGGACTTTATGTGCACCAGACCTTATCAATGAGAATCTCTTTTAAAACACTACCTTGAGGAACGTTGCTTAAATGAAACTCGCAAAAGCAATGATTACAGTCGCAGGTATGACGGCTCTATCGCGCATAGCAGGATTTGCGCGTGATATCATGACAGCAGCCTATCTGGGTGCCGGGCCGATAGCTGATGCATTTTTCATAGCTCTCAAACTCCCCAATTTTTTCCGGCGAGTAACGGCAGAAGGGGCTTTCAGCATTGTTTTTGTTCCCATGTATTCCAAAAAGCGGGAGATCAAAAGCCCGGAAATTGCTGATAAATTTGCCAGCAATGCCTTCATGGTGATGCTCACCGGATTATCAGTATTTACAGGGCTTGCGCTTATGGTAATGCCTTACATTATTGCCGTAATTGCGCCCGGTTTCCTCGATGACCCGGAAAGAGGGAATCTCGCTGTAGAACTGACGCGTGTAACTTTCCCCTATCTGCCACTCATCTCATTGGCTGCGCTATTAGGCGGTATCCTTAATGCTATGGATCGTTTTGCACCATTTGCTTTTGCGCCGGTGCTTTTTAACGTATCACTCATTGCGTCGTTATTGCTCAGTAGTCATTTTCAAACAGCAGGACATGCTATGGCATGGGGATTGCTCATGGCTGGAGTATTACAATTCACGTTTCTCATAATATGCGCGAAACGAGCAGGGATACGCCTGACAATAGGAATTCCAAGGCTTGACGCTGATATGCGTAAGGTTTTTAAGCTAATGGGGCCAGCCGTAATTGGTGCAGGCGTGGTTCATATCAATCTGTTTGCCGATGTCATGATTGCATCTTTTCTCGAAGAAGGCTCTATTTCATACCTTTATTACGCAGACCGTCTTAACCAGCTCCCGCTTGGCGTGGTTGGTATAGCTGTGGGAACGGCGCTTCTTCCCATGCTTTCACGCGCAATGACCAAAAAAGACAAGGGTGAAGCACGCGATTTGTTTAATCGTTCTTTGGAATATTGTCTTTTACTGGCGCTTCCGGCGGCCATAGCATTGTTAATCATGCCTTTGACCCTGATTACCGTTCTGTTTGAGCGTGGTGCTTTTGATGCTACGGATAGCCGGATATGCGCCGATATATTGAGATCTTATGCGATAGGCTTGCCCGCTTATATCGCTATAAAAGTCTTCTCTACGGTGCATTGGGCGCGAGAGGATACGATAACACCGGTTCGTATATCTGTTATTGCTACGATTCTTAACATCGCGCTGAGTATTGCTTTGGTTCAGGTTATAGGCATAGCTGGCATAGCGCTGGGCACAGGACTGACGGGCTGGCTGCAATTTGTTCTTCACATTCGTGTTCTCAAAGACCATGAAGCTGCGCGATTTGATAAGAAATTCCTATCCAATACGCCCAAAATAATACTCGCATCTTGCATCATGGGAATTGGCGTGTATATTTTGAGCACCGCATTTCAGAACATGATCTTTGAAGGTGCATTATTGGCTCAAATAGGAGCGCTATCCGGGATCATTGTGAGTGGCATAGCACTTTACGTCGGTTCTATTTTATTGATGAAAGTTATCAGACTGTCGGATATTAAACGCTACGCGATGAAGCGCTAAACGAAAAACACAATAAACGTACGAAAGAGTATTGAGATGAAACGCATTTTATCTGGCATGCAGCCAACTAGGCAGCTTCACTTGGGGAATTATCTCGGGGCGCTGAAAAACTGGGTGGATTTCCAGAAAGACACAGATATGCAGCGCCTGTACTGCGTCGTTGATTTACATGCGATCACCATGCCTTATGATCGTGAGCAACTTGCTCAGTCCACGCTTGAGATCACAGCGGCTTACATGGCGGCAGGGATTGATCCGGAGAAATCAACGCTCTTTGTCCAATCTCACATTCCCGAGCACTCACAGCTTATGTGGTTATTGGCCACCATGGCTCAGATGGGAAAATTAGAGCGCATGACCCAGTTCAAGGATAAAGCCGGAAAAAACAAGGAGCGAGCTTGTCTTGGCCTGTTTGCCTACCCTGTTCTGATGGCGGCTGATATTCTGATCTATAAAGCGACCCATGTTCCGGTTGGAGAAGACCAGAAACAGCATCTTGAACTGACCCGTGATCTCGCCGCTACGTTCAATACGCGCTATGGTGTAGAGTTTTTCCCGCAGCCTGAGCCTGTTATTGCCGGCCCGGCGCCGCGCGTTATGTCTTTGCGCGATGGAACCAGCAAAATGAGCAAATCCGCAGATTCCGATATGACCCGCATTAATTTGACTGATACGCCCGATATAATTGCCAAGAAGATCAAAAAGGCAAAAACTGATTCATATCCACTTCCTGATAACCTGAAAGATCTGGAAGGGCGTCTTGAAGCTTTGAACCTTGTTACAATATACGCAGCTTTGGCTGATATTTCAAAGGAGCAGGTGATCAAGGAATTCGCCGGTCAGCAATTTGGCAACTTTAAACCCGCCCTTATTGATGTGGCTATAGAGCACCTTGCGCCAATTACCAGCCGTATGAATGAACTTTTGGATGATAAGACACAAATTGAGCAGGCTTTGCACGCCGGAGCCGCGCAGGCTCGGGAGATTGCAGCACCGGTTCTGGCCGATGTTCAGAAGATTATGGGTTTTATAAAATAGAGCCAAAATTCCTCAAGCAAAATGTATTATTCTTGAGTGAAACTACTATATCTCCACTAAACACGTGACTATGCTGCCAGATTATGCTAGTTAGTTTAAGAAGATAGTTGCATTTTCTTAACAAAAATAGCACAATAACCGTAGCGTTAATTATAGCTTTTTATAGCTTTTTATTCTTGGGACAGCGTAAAATAATGTTTAGTATATCCAAATTTTTCTGCACAGGGCTTGCTTTGGGCGCCCTGTTGACTATAGCGTTCACCGCGACGTTTTCATCACATGTTCAGGCTGAAACCTTCTTTTACGAAGATCGGGATGAGCGTTTTACCTTGACGTTTCCTGATACATGGAAACGGATCGGTAACCAAAAAGCTGACGATCAGGTCACAATCGCCGCGCCGGGCGTTAATGATTATGCCACGTGCCGCGTCCGTGTTCGCCAAGATCGCCGTTATATAATCTATCCGGGAAAATTCGATTCAGATGTCCAGAAAACGGCTTATAGCAGGGATTTCTGGAACACTTATCTGGGTGAATATGACGAAGTTGTCATTGAAGCGTTCAAAGATTATTCAGGTTTAGGAAGAGGCTACGCCAGCATGGCTGAAGCGGCATACGAAACAGCGGAAGGTACACCTGTGCACAAGCGCGGCGTGATGTTTGCCACCTTGTATCATGATCGTGCTTATATTGCTGAGTGTTCAGCTGAGGAAAGCGTGTTCTACAAATGGCGTCCGGCATTCCTTTCTGTGATTAAATCAATGGACATCACATCAGAGGTTAGGCATTCTAAATCACGCGGTCATTACCGCTCGCTCAACAATAAGGATGAAGAGGTTGAAGTACTCGGGCCAAGAGAACTTGATACTTACAGCTTCTAAAGGTCGAACCGTCAAAATATGAAAAGGCAAGCGCCGGTTTATCGCTTGCCTTTAATTTTGGGTGTGTGCCGTTTCGCAAAGGCATATAACTAAAGGCATATAACTATAAAAGGCAAAAGCAAACAAAAGGGTAAACCATGAAGGTTTTAGCTATTGATAGTGCTATGAACGGCTGTACGGCATGTATTTGTGAGATTGGCGGCGCAGAAGAAATACAAGTTCTTGCACAGGAAAAACTTGAAATACCTCGAGGACAGGCAGAGCATCTCATGCCCATGATCGAGCGTGTGATGAATAATGCGGAAACAACATATAATACGCTGGATCTGATCGGTGTAACAAACGGGCCGGGGGCATTCACCGGTATGCGCATTGCTATTGCAACAGCCAAGGCAATAGCTCTTGCTGCTGATAAGCCGGTTATTGGCGTATCGACAATTCTGAGCGTTCTGGAAAGCTATTTAAGCATACAAACGTATGTGAAGACTTTTTATCCGTATTATGCTGTAATCTTGGAAACAAAGCGCAAAGATTATTATTTTCAAATGTTTGAAAATATTGCAATGAGCAAGCAGGCGACAATAGAAGAGTTGACTGAAGTAACGCCTGCAAGAGTTGCCGGTGCTTCTGAAATATCCTCAATCATAAGTAAGAAAGATATTATGCTCATCGGCGATGCAACAAATCGTCTTATGAGTGAATGCACCCGTACTTGGCCAAGCCATGAAATAGTAATGCCCGAGGGTAAATATGTTGCAAAATTAGCAGCAAATTTTTATCGTAAAAATGAAAAAAATGAAGAGTGTAAGCCGGTTTATCTGCGTGAAGCCGAAATAGGCAAAGCAAAAATAAAACCAAGGTTAATCAAGTCTTAAAAGTCTATTTATATACAGTTGTATGTAAAAGGTTGTGTCCCGTGTGAAATATTGTAAAGAGTTTGTATAATTTCTTGAGATTCCAGATAAATTATGCGACCCTGTCATCCCTAAGATTGTAGTTTTTATATATTGTAGTTTTTATATTTAGTGAACTGATTTATATGATAATCTTGTCATAAGATAAAGGAAGCCTGTTTGTATGAGTGAAGAATTAAGCCGAGGTGAATTGTTGTTAATGACGACGGATGTGGTGTCATCCTATGTGTCTAATAATACAGTTCCTGCAGAAGACATCCCTACAGTGATTGAGCAAGTGTACAAAGCCCTATCAAGTGTTGGTGTGCAAGGGCTTAGTTCTGCAGACAGGCCACAGCCTGCTGTGCCGATCAATCGTTCCATCACACAGGATTATCTTATTTGCCTTGAAGACGGCAAAAAGTTGAAAATGTTAAAGCGTCACCTCAAGACGGCCTATAATATGACTCCTGAACAATATCGAGAGCGTTGGGGGTTGCTGGCAGATTATCCAATGGTTGCTCCTAGTTACGCGCAGCGCCGGAGCAAACTGGCCAAAGATATTGGCTTGGGTACACGCGGATAATAAAGACGCAATTATCTAGGATCAGGACGTAATCAACAGATACCAACCCTGATAATGAATTATGGAAGGCTGCTGGAAATATCAAGGCAGCCTTTTATTTGTTGTTTAGTTCTTCTCCACGCTTTCTTGCGGCCTCCAGAGCACTACTAAACAGAGATTCGAGCTGTCCGTTCATAAGCACTTTCATAGCTTCCATAGTCGATCCGCCGGGGCTTGTGACATTTTCTCGTAGAACCGAAGCAGGAATATCACAATCTTTCTCAGCCAGTGCGGCGCTACCAATGACGGTTTGGCGGGCAAGTGTCTCGGCCAGATCAGCCGGAAGACCAATATCACATCCTGCTTTACTCAAGACCTCTATCAGGTAAAAGACATAAGCCGGGCCGCTGCCCGATAAAGCAGAAATAGCATTCATAAGCGTCTCATCGCTAATCCAGTGCAAATCGCCGAGCGCTTCAAGCAATAATCCGACTTTTTCACGGTGCTCTTCCGTAGTGTTTTCATTGGCTATAGCCGCGCTCACGCCTTTCCCGATCGCTGCCGGTGTATTAGGCATGACG
Source organism: Alphaproteobacteria bacterium (assembly GCA_023141075.1). Lineage (GTDB taxonomy): Bacteria > Pseudomonadota > Alphaproteobacteria > Micavibrionales > Micavibrionaceae > UBA1672. The sequence continues at coordinate 5,800 of JAGLKL010000007.1, read as the reverse complement.
CGCACAATAGGGTGCTTATCACCAAATAGGCCGGAAAGAATGGAAAGCTCTTTTCCTGCGGCAATGGAGACTATGCAACAATCCTGCGTCACATACGGAACGATGGGAGAAACGGCCTTTTCCAGTATTTGCGGCTTAACTGCAATAATGAATATATCGCTGTCAATCATGACACCTTTTTCATGGGCAGGGCTGTACGAGATATAAGGCGAGGCCAGAGAAGAATCCATTGGAGAGGGATCGATAACATGAGCATGCGAAATAGTGCCACGTTCCAGCCACAGACGAAGCATGGACGAACCCATTTTGCCACAACCCAATAATGTTATTGAAATTGATCTATTTGAAGAGGGGCGGCTTGTAGTCACATTTATGACTCCCCGGCAGTATCCATCATCGCCAAGGATAATACCTGCGGATCGGTAGGCTGATGAGCCGACAGGATCTGGAATACGCTTTGATAACGCTCGCACTGCGCAAAGCAAATATCGACAATGTCCTGAATATTTGTATAAACCGATTCGCCGTTACGCTCATGAAACAGGCATGTATAACGGAAGCACGGAACTTTGCCTTCATCCATCAGTTCAAAATGACCCATCCACATTGAACGGTTAATCTGCATGAGTGATTCAGCTGCCAGCGGCATGTTTACAGGGCTTACATTACAATCGTAATGGCACAATATTTGTAGTGCGTCCAAATGTTCTTGCCAAATAAAGCACAGACGGTAGCTGAAGACGGAGCCGGAAACATCAACCAGCAGCTCTTCATTATTCATTCGGTCATAAATCCAGTTATTATCGCTAAGGACATCCTCAACGCTATCAAGAGGATTCGGCATATATCCAGCATCAATGCTCTGTGAAGTTTGGGGCATAAGCTACTTGTCTTCTATATAATAAAAGCTTCTCTAACTAGCTGTAAAGCTCTGCTTTTTGTCGCACGTACAGCTTCCACAAGGCTGAATTTTTAGCACATGCACAATATTCCGGCAAGCGCTTTCGAACCAATGTTACAATAATAATGTGTATGAATTTTCGGATCATTTTTTTGGCGTTTAAGGATCATTTATCCCGGTCGGTTTTTTCATTTAGAATGTTTCCTCCAAAGCTATATTTTTACTCTTTTTTTTCTCTCCTTTTAGGAGTATCCAATTAGGAATGAATTTTATTTTACCCAATATCGATCCTGTAGCTTTTGCGCTGGGCCCTGTGGTTGTGCGCTGGTACGCTTTGGCATATCTGGCGGGATTTGTTTTGGGTTGGCGCTATGCACTGATGCTCATAAAGCGTGTGCCGGGCGAACGACCGAATATGGACGATATTGATAATTTCCTTTCTTGGGCGATTATCGGTGTAATACTTGGAGGTCGACTTGGTTATGTCTTATTTTATAACATGGATTATTACTTGGGCGAGCCTTTGGAAGCCTTGAAAATCTGGCATGGCGGCATGTCGTTTCACGGAGGGGTTTTAGGGCTTGTCGCTGCGTTGTTTCTTTTCTCAAAAAGGAACAAAATTAATGTTTTCACTCTATCTGATATTATCTGCGCTGCTGCGCCGATCGGACTCTTTTTCGGGCGTATCGCCAATTTCATCAATGCCGAGTTATATGGGCGGGTGACAAGCCTTCCCTGGGGGGTAGTCTTTCCTGATGCCGGAGATCTTCCCAGACACCCAAGCCAGCTTTATGAAGCCGCGGCAGAAGGTATTTTGCTTTTTATCATCTTATATTTTGTCTCTAAAAGAAAAAACGTCAGAATCGGAATGATTAGCGCTTTGTTTCTTATCCTATACGGTCTTATCCGGGGTATCATTGAGTTTGTCCGGGAACCTGATGCGCAGATTGGCCTGATAGGTGATATTATCACAATGGGACAAGTCTTATGCATCCCGATGATTCTGGCCGGTATAGTATTGTTCTTTCTTGCTAAAAAAGACAAATTGGCAGGTGATAAGACTACATTACCTAAGTAATGGCGAATGATTTGCAATCTTACCTGATAGCTGTTTAGCAATTTTTTTACAGATATTTAGGAATAAGATAATAGTGGAGGCCTTTTGTGTGTATAATAGGCTCTGATCCTAGATAATATTGTCATATTTTAAAACGAGAAAATCTACGGAAAAAGCTTTGATGCTGCGGCATTTCATCGCATAATACAAACAAGCAAGCTATATTAAGCTATATTAAGCTATATAAAGAAGGATCCGACAAATGATATTGCCTGAAAGCACGCCTTATGCCGTACTCCCGTTGCGAGACATCGTGGTCTTCCCGCATATGATCGTGCCGCTTTTTGTTGGACGAAAAAAATCGGTAAAAGCGCTTGAACGTGTGATGCATACTGATAAGCAGATTGTTTTGTTGACCCAGAAGACATCTTCCGAAGACGACCCAACACCGAATGACTTATATAATGTAGGAACTATCGGCACGATCCTGCAACTTTTGAAACTTCCAGACGGTACAGTGAAGGTTCTGGTAGAAGGTGGGGAGCGTGTGCATGTTTCTGAAATGGCTGAAAATGACGACTACATTGAAGCACAGGTTGAACCTGTGACCGAAATTTTTGTACAGGATGAGGAACTGGAGGCTTTGGCACGTACTGTTATTTCTCAGTTCGAGCAATATGTTAAGCTGAACAAAAAGATTCCGCCCGAAGTCATTGTTTCTATCAATCAGATTGGCGAAGCTTCCAAAATGTCCGATACGATTGCATCGCATCTGGCATTAAAGATTGAACAAAAACAAGAACTCTTGGAAATGGCCGATACGACAGAAAGGCTGGAAAAGATTTTCAAGTTTATGGAAGGGGAGATTGGAGTTCTTCAGGTCGAAAAACGTGTGCGTAGTCGCGTAAAACGTCAGATGGAAAAGACACAGCGCGAGTATTATCTTAATGAACAAATGAAGGCTATCCAAAAAGAACTCGGTGATGGCGAGGGCGGACTGGATGAAATGGGCGAACTCGAAGAAAAAATCGAGAAAACCAAAATGCCTAAAGAGGCAAAAGAACGTGCCAAATCTGAAATAAAAAAGCTGCGCCAGATGAGTCCTATGTCTGCTGAAGCGACGGTTGTGAGGAATTATCTGGATTGGCTGTTAAATGTGCCTTGGGCAAAACGCTCACGAGTCAAAAAAGATATCAGGAAGGCCAAAGCCGTGCTTGATAAAGATCATTACGGTCTTGAAAAGGTCAAAGAACGTATTCTCGAATATCTGGCCGTGCAGCAGCGTACCCGCAAGGTTAAGGGGCCGATCCTGTGTCTAGCCGGGCCACCGGGAGTTGGTAAGACCTCTCTTGGTCAATCCATCGCAAACGCTACAAATCGCAAGTTTGTGCGTATGTCTTTAGGCGGCGTGCGTGATGAAAGCGAGATCAGGGGACACCGCCGCACTTATATAGGAGCGCTTCCCGGTAAAGTCATTCAGGGCATGAAAAGAGCCGGGACGATCAATCCGCTATTCCTGTTTGATGAGGTTGATAAGTTGGGCTCTGACTGGCGTGGCGATCCAAGCTCGGCTTTACTCGAAGTGCTTGACCCAGAGCAAAATGAACATTTTCAGGATCACTATCTGGAACTGGATTATGATCTCTCGGATGTGATGTTTGTCTGTACGGCAAACAACGTTGCCAATATGCCACGCCCGTTACTTGATAGGATGGAAATTATACGCATATCCGGATACACCGAGGAAGAAAAACTCCAGATCGTAAAACGCCACCTTCTTAAAAAACAAATAAAAGCGGCAGGCTTAAAGAAAAAAGAATTTACTATTAGCGAAGCGGCTATCCGCGATCTGATACGTTATTATACACGCGAAGCCGGTGTTCGAAATCTGGAACGCGAGTTAGCCAATCTTTGCCGCAAAGCGATCAAGGAAATCCTTATGAAGGGACGCGAGAAAATTTCAATCACACCCAGAAGTATCGAAAAATATGCCGGGGTCAAAAAATATCGCTTTGGAGAGATTGAAGATATTGATCGCATCGGTGTTGTTAACGGGCTGGCTTATACGGAAAGTGGAGGGGATATACTTCCTATTGAAGCTGTGACTATGGAAGGTAAGGATTGCAAGGTCTCGACAACCGGAAACCTGAAAGAGGTTATGAGAGAATCCATCACTGTTGCTGAAATGCTTACGAAATCCCGTGCGGCGCAATATGGGTTGGACTACGAAGTCCTCAAGAAAAAACAAGTTCATATTCACGTTCCCGAAGGAGCTATACCAAAAGACGGGCCTTCTGCCGGGGCGGCAATGGTAACAGCAATCATATCTGCATTAACAGGAATTCCAATTCGCCGTGATCTTGCGATGACAGGCGAAGTGAATTTACGTGGAAATGTTACGGCCATTGGTGGTCTCAAAGAAAAGCTCTTGGCAGCTCTTCGCGCCGGTATAAAAACGGTTTTGATTCCCGCTGATAATGAAAAAGATCTGGCAGAGATTCCAAAAAATGTGACCAAAACGCTTGAGATTCTGCCTGTGAAAAGCATTGATGAAGTGCTTTCTTACGCATTGTTAGACATGCCGAAACCACTAGAGTCTATAAAAAATGAAGAATTAGACCAAATTTCTTCAAAATCTGCAGAAAATGAGGGTGAAAGCGTGATTCACCATTGAGTCTTTTTAAAAAGTAGATTAAAAAGGAATCACCTTAAATAATTGGAAAGTCGCACTGACGGTTTGATTTGATGTGTACCAATCTTTTTTGGGCTATTTTTAATAATGGTTTTAAAAATAGTTTGGTTTTTACTCAACACATAGGGGGCTCCTGTGAACAAAAATGACCTAGTATCTAAAGTTGCTGAATCAGCAGACATTTCAAAACAAAAAGCGGCTTCAGCCGTTGACGCTGTAATAGAAGCGATCAAAGGTAGCTTGAAATCTGGTGAAGATGTTCGTCTCGTTGGCTTCGGAACATTTTCTGTTTCAGATCGTGCTGCAACAACCGGCCGTAATCCACGCACTGGTGAACCAATCAAAATTCCTGCTTCCAAACAACCTAAGTTCAAAGCAGGTAAAGACCTTAAAGAAGCTGTGAACAAATAGTCATAGTGATATTTCTTTACTGTTAAATTGAACAGAAAGTTTTTACGTCGGCCGTACCTTTTTTAAGGTGTGGCCGATGTTGTTTTTTGCTGATGTCGTTTTTTGTAAGAAAAACAGGCTACGCCGCGTGGAATATAGTAGTTTCATTTAAGAATAGTACAGAATTGCGCCAATGAATTTTTTACCCAATGGGCACAGGTTGAGAATCAAGTATAATTTTTGAAGCATAGCCGTAGCTACGGTGATGAAATTATGCGCAGATAATCGAAAAAATCCATCAAGCAAAATGTGTTATTCTTAAGTGAAACTACTATAACAATATATTTCGGCGGTTTAATCTCCTTTCGGGTTTAATTTCTCGCCGCTTACGGCGTTCATCATCGCGAGCGAAGCGCGGAGAGCCCGCTTTACGCATGCGGGAGATAGCTTCCTCCGTGTTAATTTCTTGTAAGGCATTGATTTCATTATGATTTTCACTGTTTTTGGTGCATGCCAAAGATCCAGCGGGCATAGATTAATCCTCTTGAAACGGAAAATCTGTATATTTTGCTCCGGTACTTCCGGTGTGTTTTGTATAGTTCGTTTGTAGAGATACGGAGGATTTTAGCATTTTCGGCCAACTTTTTGGCCGATTGGGTGTTCTTTCGTGTTTGTTTTTCTCAGTCATGAGATAAAGTATAGGACACAATTCCTACATTGTCAAATATGGATATCAAGAGGAATGTAATATTAATGAACA
>JAGLKL010000069.1 GCA_023141075.1 Alphaproteobacteria bacterium | reverse complement strand
CTGCATCTACGGCTGCGCGTGTTGCGCCTATAGCACCTTTCAACTTGTCTGCCAGAGTTTCGATCATTTTGAAGTTTTCCTTTGAGCCAAGGGCGTGTCCGCCTGCCACAACGATTTTGGCTGTGATAAGGTTAGGGCGCTCTGTATTGATGATCTCTCGCCGGATAAAACGGCTCAGGTTAATGGGGGGAGTTGCTGGAATTTGCATCAATGGAGCCGGGGTTTCTGTATGAATCTCTGCTTTTTCGAAGGCTGTGGTGCGCACAGACAATACCTTCACCGGATCGCTTGATTGTACGGTGGCTAGCGCATTGCCGGTATAGATCGGTTGGACGAAGGTATTATTGTCAATTATTTCAGAGACATTGGAAATTTGATGAACATCCAGTAGGGCGGCGATGCGTGGCAGGATGTTTCTGCCAAAGCTGGTGGCCGGGGAAAGGAGGTGGGTATAGCCGTGATCTTTGATAAGGGATACGATTAGCGGTGTTAATTCTTCGGCCAAAAAATGCTCATAATGCGGGGCATCGGCTTTTAGTACCTTTGTTATGCTGGAAATCGTGGCGGCGCTTTTAGCGACATTATCGCAATCATGTCCGACGATAAGCAGATGAATGTCGCTATTCTCTAGCTGTGTTGCGGCGGTTACGGTGCTTAGAGTTGTCGGATGAAGCACTTTATTATCGTGTTGAGCGAGGATCAGGGTTGTCATTGTCTTTAATCTTTATCTTTAATCTTCTATATCACTTTGGCTTCGTTTTTCAGTTTGTCGATCAGTGTATCAACATCAGGTACTTGAATGCCTGGAGGACGCTCAGGCGGTTCAGTGATTTTCAGGAGTTTAACGCCGGGATGTATATCTGACAGATCAATGATTTCCAGAGGCTTTTTCTTGGCTTTTATGATATCCGGGAGTTTTGCATAGCGGGGTTTATTAAGATTCAAATCTACTGATATGACAGCCGGGGCTTTCAGGCGCAGTGTTTCTATACCGCCATCTATTTCGCGGGTGACTTCAAACTGTTCGTTTCCTTCTTCTATAAAAGCGATAGATGAGGCGTAAGTTGCCTGCGACCAGCCCAAAAGGGCGGCGAGCATTTGCGGGGTCTGGTTTGCGTCGCTGTCAATGGAAAGCTTGCCCATAAGGATCAGGTCGGGGAGTTCTTTATTTGCTATTTTCTGAAATGTTTTTGCTACACTTAAAGGCTGAATCCCGCCAATATCGATAGGCATGTTTGTTTTAACCAAAATTGCTCGATCAGCACCCATGGCCATAGCTGTGCGTAGCTGTTCCTGTGCTTTTTCCGGGCCAATAGTAACAGCGATTACTTCGCTTGCCTTGCCTGTTTCCTTTAAGCGCACGGCTTCTTCCAGCGCATGAGAATCAAAAGGATTGATGGTCATTTTTACATTATCGGTCTCGATGGTGTTTTTTTCGCGATCCACATGTACCTTTACGGTGTGGTCTATAACGCGTTTGACTGGGACTAATATTTTCACGGTAGTACTTTTGGTTTATTCAAAGTTTTAATATTTTGCGTCAATCAAAAGGGTAGCGCAAGGGTGTTTTTGTGTTGCAGTGCGCAACAAATTATCCTACATTTTCTTGTATATTTATGGAAAATACAGTATAACAGAGGTCATAATACTAGGGATGAATGGGTAATTGGTGATAAAAATGAAACATGAATTTTTTATGCGGGCGAGTAATTTGTTCTGGAAGTTTCATTGGTCGGGAGGTGAAAATCCAGTTGTGTGCTTTTCCAACCCGAAAGTTTCTGCGAATGTGATCTATACCCTGAGGGATATTGAGATAATACTAGCTCGCGACGCGATAAGAAAAAGCCAATTACCTGTACCGCTTTGTATTATGCAAAGAGCTTATGAGGAGAGTAAGGCTCTGGCTCAAAAGGTTATAGCGGCCTAGGGTCAGGATCTATTAATTATATTCATTTCTTTCATTACGAAATCCTTTGATTTTTTTTCTCATGGTTAGTATGGATAACCCTGTTGAGAATTACAAAACATACGACAGATAGAAGATAATTGAAATGGCGCTTCTGGTTTTGAAATTTGGTGGAACCTCAGTTTCTGATATTGAGCGCATCGAATGTGTAGCTGATAAAATCGTGCGTGAAACACATGCCGGGCATAAGGTTGTTGTGGTTGTTTCGGCGATGTCCGGGATTACTGACCGGCTTGTTGGTTATTGTTTGGAAATCAATGAACTCCATGATGTGAGCGAGTATGACACGGTTGTTTCTGCCGGTGAGCAGATTACTTCGGGGCTGATGGCTATTGCTCTGCAAAAAAGGGGTGTTAAGGCACGTTCCTGGCTTGGATGGCAGATTCCAATCAAGACGAATAATGTGTATGGCAAGGCGCGTATTAAGTCTATTGGCATAGAAGAGTTGCATAAACATCTTGATGACGGTGAAGTGGCAGTTGTTCCCGGATTTCAGGGAATAACGGAAGAAAGCCGGATTTCTACGCTGGGTCGGGGCGGATCGGATACATCGGCAGTGGCTCTGGCTGCGGCACTTGGGGCGGATCGTTGTGATATTTATACTGATGTGAACGGTGTTTACACAGCCGACCCGCGTATAGTGCCGGAAGCCAGCAAGATTAGCCGGATATCCTATGAAGAGATGTTGGAGTTGGCGTCTTTGGGGAGCAAGGTATTACAAACCCGCTCGGTGGAAATGGGTGCGAAAAGTGGGGTTGCAATCCAGGTTTTGTCGAGTTTTGACGATGAGGTTGGAAGCGCATTAAAAGGGACATTAGTGGTAACAGAGGAAGAAATTGTGGAACAAGTAATCGTTACAGGTATTGCACACAGGCAAGATGAGGCAAAAGTTACAGTGATTGGTGTTGAAGATAGACCAAGCGTTGCGGCAGGGCTCTTTGGTCCATTGGCCAAAGCGGCTGTGAATGTTGATATGATCGTGCAGAATATTTCTGCTGATGGGCGTACGGACATGACGTTTACGATCAACAAAACCGATCTGGCGCGGGCAATTAAAGTGCTGGAAGAGGATGTCGAGTGTTCTTACGATAAAGTCATTACGCGCGAGAATGTCTGTAAAATCTCGGTGGTTGGTATTGGTATGCAGTCTCATGCAGGGGTGGCCAATACTATGTTTAATACGCTGGGAGAAAAGGGAATTAACATTCATGTTATTTCCACATCTGAGATCAAGATCAGTGTTCTGATCGATAGTGATTATACAGAGCTTGCTTTGCGCTCTTTACACACGGCTTACGGGCTGGATTGTCAGGAGTCGAATCCTGAGTAGGATAAAGTGTTTAGACTCTAGCGTGGTGCATAAAAATATCGTATTATCTTGCCCATGGAAAAGGAATTATCGGTTGAGGAACTGGAGACACTGGCAGAGACAGATGTGGGTGAGGTTCTCCGCCTCACACGCGAGTTCTATGGCAAGTCTTTAGAAGATGTAGAACGCGCTTTGCGTATACGCAGTTCGCAACTCGGTGCGATTGAGCGCGGGGATGTTTCCAAGCTGCCGGGTCGAGTTTATGCAATTGGATTTGTCCGTAGTTATGCTGAGTATCTGGAGCTTGATGGCGACAAAGTCGTATATTTGTTCAAAAGTCAGTATATGAACGGGCAAAGCAAGATTTCGTTATCTTTTCCGATTCCTGTTTCCGAAACCAAGATTCCTACATTATGGCTTGTGAGTGGTGCGCTTGTGCTGGCTTCGGTTTTTATGCTGGCTTGGCATCAATTTAACAAACCAGATCGTTCTATTGTGCAAGATGTAGCTCTGTTGCCTGAGCATATTGAAAACCATGTTAATGAAGAGATTTTGATTGATGCGCTGGATAAACCGTTGCAAGAGGCAGCAGCGCAAGGGCAAAGTGGCGTTGTGGACGATAAAGTTGGTGCGCAAAGTGCTGAAGAGCCTGAAGTTGAAAATATGGGCGGTATACAGCAGACCGGCATTATCCTGAAAATCATTGGTAATAGCTGGGTTGAGATTAAAGATGGTGATGGCGGAATTATGGTTTCGCGTGTGCTGGAAAAAGGGGAGGAGTATTTTGTTCCCGATAATCCGGGGCTAAGTATGTCGCTGGGCAATGCCGCTAATGTCGAGATTATTGTTGAGGGGCGTGCACTCAAGCCTTTGGGCAAGGATGGTGATGTGCGCAATGGTATCCCGCTTAATACGACTTATCTCAAAACACTGGATTTCAAGGATAGTGAGGATGGTGCTTATGAGTAAAGCAAAACGATCATATAGTAGTTTCACTTAAGAATAATACATTTTGCTTGATGAATTTTCTTGATTATCTTTGCACGTTAAAAGATTGTGTTTTTGTTCAAAAACAGGTAGATAAATCATCCGTTGGAAAAGAAATTCCGCTTTGCCTTGTGGGCAGGGCAGATGTAATTTGCAGGTCAAAAAATCATGTCTATGCAGGAAAAGCTTAAAACCATACGTTTGCGCTACGAAGAACTGGCGGCGTTGATGTCTGCCGGGAATTTGAGCGGGGGGGAGTTTACCAAGCTTTCTGTTGAGTATGCGGAACTTTCTCCTGTGGTAGAGGTATTTGATGAACTCAGTGCGGTTTTGGCGGAGAAAGCCGATCTGCAGGAAATGCTTGAAGATTCGGAAATGAAGGATATGGCTGCCGAAGAAATACGGGCGCTGGATGCACGTATACCGGAGCTTGAGCGTCAAGTGCGTCTTGTTCTTATTCCAAAAGATGAAGCGGATGCGAAAAACGCTATATTGGAGATACGCGCCGGGACAGGTGGGGACGAGGCCGCTTTATTCGCTGCGGATTTATGTGGGATGTATAAAGGTTATGCCGCAAAGATGGGGTGGCGATTCCAGATTGTCGAAGCTTCGGAAAATGATATCGGGGGCTATAGGGAAGTCGTGGCCGAAGTTTCAGGTACGAATGTGTTTTCTAAATTAAAGTTTGAGTCTGGTGTACACCGCGTTCAGCGTGTTCCCAAGACCGAAACGCAAGGGCGTGTGCATACATCTGCGGCGACGGTGGCCGTCTTGCCTGAGGCTGAGGAAGTAGACGTTAAGATTGATACGGCTAGAGATTTGCGCATTGATACTTATCGCTCGCAGGGTGCTGGGGGGCAGCATGTGAACACTACAGATAGTGCTGTGCGTATTACCCACCTTCCAACCGGCGTTGTAGTGGAGATGCAAGAAGCGCGCTCTCAACATAAAAACCGTGATAAGGCTATGAAAGTCTTGCGCACTCGCCTTTATGATTTGCAGCGTCAGAAACTGGCTGATGAACGTGCCAGTGATCGTAAGTCTCAAGTTGGTTCGGGGGATCGCTCCGAACGCATTCGCACGTATAACTTTCCGCAGGGGCGTTTGACTGATCACCGGATTAACCTCACTTTATATAGACTTGATGAGGTCGTGGCGGGGCAGGCTTTAGATGAAGTGATCGATGCGTTGATTGCCGAAGATCAGGCTGCGGCACTAATCAATCTGGATTCCTGATATTTATATTTGAGGACATAACACGTGACGACACTACCACTACCTATGACTTTGAAAAATATTTATCGGGAAATGAAAGATGCTCTGCAAGAAGCAATGATAGAGATGCCCGCGCTGGATGCTCGTATTATTGTAGAAGAGCGTGCGGGTCTGGAGTGGGCGGATATTATTGCCAAAGGTGAAGAAATTGAGATAGAAGCTGCGCTTTGTGAACAGATGCGCGGCGATGTGATGGAGCGTATCAGCGGCAGGCCGCTATCTCGTATATATAATAAGAGGGAATTTTGGGGATTAGAGTTTAAACTTTCTCCTGACACATTGGATCCACGTCCTGAGACTGAGCTTATTGTTGAATTGGCACTACAACGTTTTACCGGGCGTGAGGTTCCCCGGAAGATTCTTGATCTTGGTACCGGGTCGGGGTGTATTCTGATTGCTTTGCTTTCCGAGTTCTCTAATTCTGAAGGAATTGGGGTGGATTTATCTGAAGGGGCACTTGATATTGCGCGATATAATGCGCAACAAAACGGGTGCGGCAGCCGTGCAAAGTTCATACACGGGTCATGGTGGGATGCAGTTGATGCGCAACATGATGCGAAAAAAGATGCGCACAATACGCAGCAAAAATTCGATCTTGTTGTCAGTAATCCTCCATATATCTCGAATCACGTGATCCAAAATCTGGCTCCAGAGGTAAAGAATCATGATCCGATTCTGGGTCTTGATGGTGGAAATGAGGGTCTCGATGCCTACAAAATAATTTTTTCCAAACTAAAAACGCATCTTTTTCCCGATGGAATCGCATTACTGGAAATTGGTTATGATCAGGAAAATGATGTGGTGCGACTCAGCAAAGAATCTGGATTTGCGCTACGCACCGTCCATGCTGATCTTGCAGGGAATCCGCGGGTTGTGGAAATCTCTTGTGGGGATAAATAAATAAAATTCTATCGGTATGGCTTGATTGAAAAACGTCCTTGGCTGTACCTTGGATTTGTTCAAGGCAACATGTACACGATATAGAGTTTATATTCGTTGAGATCATATAAGAGCATCTGCAATATATTGTGTTTAACTGTACGAAATCTCCGGCGCCCTGCTGTTTTGGCCTGCATATTTAATGTATGGTATGGAGTGTTGGTTGTGTGAAACTGTAAATGTAACGGATTTTATTATTATGAAACACGGAACGTCAAGTAGAAGGCAGAGAAGCCGTAATAGCGGACACCGCAATAACCAGCAAAGAGCGCAAGTTTACAACAGTAACGGGCCGGATGTGCGTATTCGCGGAACTGCGCATCAAGTTGCTGAGAAATATCTGGCTTTGGCTAGGGATGCTTCTTCTGCGGGAGACATAATTGTTGCAGAGAATTACTATCAGCATGCAGAGCATTATATCCGGGTTATTAACGAGAATAACGGTAAGTTTGATGCGGCGAAAGTTTTCGGCAAAAGAGAGGAGCAGGAAAACATAGGCAACCGCAGCAACGCTGCACAAAATAATTCTAGTGGAGTTGATGATTTATCATTGCCAAGCAGCATAGTCGGGGAATCTGTTAAGAAGAAGTTTAAAGAGCCGGAAGCTGTTGGTTAGAGTGTTTCGGGATATAGGGGGTATAATTGGGTTACGTCAGTCGCAACTTTTTCTAA
>JAGLKL010000068.1 GCA_023141075.1 Alphaproteobacteria bacterium | reverse complement strand
GCCGTGATGATTGTCTCACATGATCGGCAGTTTCTAGCCAATACGACAGATCGAATATTCTGGCTAGATCGTGGCGTGGTTAAAGTTGCTCCTAGGGGTTTTGCTTATTTTGAAGAGTGGTCTAAAGGGATTTTAGATCAAGAAGGACGCGCATTGCACAACCGCGAAAAACGCGTAGAGCAGGAAATAGAATGGGCTAATCGTGGTGTTAAAGCACGGGTTAAACGCAATGTTCGTCGTAAAACCGAGGCATATGCTGCACGTAATGCGCTTGAAAAAGATATGAAGTCCTATCGTCGCGTCACATCAACCATTGCACTGCCCCCTATTACGGCTGAGGAATCCTCACACAATATCGCCGAATTTTTTAACGTGGATAAGGCTTTTGGCGATAAAATTATTTTTAAGTCTTTTAACATGCGCATTAAAAAAGGCGACCGTATCGGCATTCTTGGGAAAAACGGTGCAGGAAAGACAACGTTTCTTAAATTGCTTACTGGTGAAGAAAAAAAAGATAGCGGCAAAATCAAGATGGGCAAAAACATCACTTTTAGTGTCTTTGACCAAAAACGTGTCGGCTTAAAAGACAATAAGTCGCTTAAAGATAATCTCTGCCCACCTGATAGCGATTATATAAATGTACGTGGTAAGTCGCGTCATGTATGCGGATACTTGAAAGATTTCTTGTTTGATCCTGAAGATGCATGGCGTAGTGTTTCTACCCTCTCCGGGGGGCAAAAAAATCGCCTTATGCTGGCCAAGGTGCTGGCTAATCCCGGCACAATACTGATTTTGGATGAACCAACCAATGATCTGGATATGGACACACTGGACATGCTTACCAATGTTTTAAAGAGCTATTCCGGTACATTGTTCGTTGTTTCTCATGATCGTGATTTTCTTGATAAGGTCATAAGCAGTATACTTGTCTTTGAGGGAGATGGACAGGTCGAGGGTATTATCGGCGGCTATAGTGATTATCTGGCCTTTAAAAAAGCTCAAAGTCGGCGGCGCATAGACAAAAAGATGGAAGATGCGTTGACACCGGACGATCGTATGAAAAAATCACCCAAAAAGAAGAGGGACGGCAAGGAAGACGCTCCTAAATCTTCCAAACCAGCTAAAATAAGCTACAAACACAAACGTGAATTGGAAACCCTGCCCAAAACTATTGCAAAACTGGAAAAAGAAATAACAGAGTTGGAAGGACTATTGAATGATCCCGAACTCTATAGGAGGGATACAGAAACTTTTAAACACGCCTCCTCGCGCCTTCCTAAAACCAAAGAAGAACTCAATAATGCCGAGACTCGCTGGCTGGAGCTGGAAGAAATGCGTGGGTGAACCAAATAGGTTTTTTGTTTTGCCCTACTCATTTTTTGTCAATCTGCTACATACATAGTGTGAGTGTCTCAGCCAATTAATAAAGAGCGAAAGGACTGGTTTTGTCTAAGAGTCGTTTTCCCCTTATTCTTATGCTTGCTTTAAGCATTACACCGGTGATTTCGGTTTACTTTCCGCGCTTTCTTGCTTTTTGGCCGCTTATAATTGGGTTTGGAACGAGTTACTGGTTCATTTTTTTCAAAAAAGAGCTGTTTCATATTTCCCGACTTTATTATTTCTGCGCCGGAGTCATCAGTATCTTGTGTCTGCTTAGCGTTATATGGTCGATTTCCCCTATGCAATCCATTGAAGATGCATTTAAGGTGACTGCTTTGCTTATGTTTGGTGGATTGCTGGTAAGTAGTTTTAAAGCGCTGGAAATTGAGGATTTCAAATCTTACGGGTGGTTATTTCCTGCCGGTGTTCTTATAGCCGCAATGCTTTGTGCTTTTGATCTTTGTAATAATCTGGTCATATACAAAATCTTTCACAATTTTGACGTAAAAACAAATACTTCTGTGATGAATCGCGGGATTATTTGCTGCGTTTTTGCTTACTTTTTGTCCCTGCCCCTTATTCAATATCTAAACTGGAATGAAAGCCGTAAATTCCTTCTTACTGCGGTTACCGGTATAATGATGGTCATCATGCTGTTCTTAAGCCAAAGCCAGACAGGACAGCTTGTTTTTGCCATTGGACTGGTTTTGTTTTTTACTTTTCCTGTGCGCTGGCGTATGAGTTATATCCTTTTAGGGCTTGGATTGTTCGCAGCCATGCTGACAACACCGATTATCGTAAGTTTTTTATATGATTACCTAGTCATTGATTACGAAGAAACTAATTTCTGGATTAGGGAAGCCTATATCGGTAACCGCGTTGAAATCTGGTTTTTTGTTATGAAATACGCAGTGAATAACCCGCTATATGGTTATGGTATAGAAGCGACCAATTATGTGTCTCATTTTGATTTTGCACATATTTATAATGAGAAGAATACTGTATTGCATCCTCATAATTTTTCGGTGCAAATCTGGATGGAATTTGGTCTGCTCGGCATTGTAGTTGCAACAGGTATCTTAAATGCCTTGCTTTATGCTCTTTATCACATTGAAGATCTGCCGGTGCGTAAAACCCTGACGGTGCTGTTTATTGTAACATTGCTGGTGTCATCAATGACTTACGGCCTGTGGCAGAGCTGGTTGCTCGGAGAATTTCTTTTTATGCTTGGATTTGGCGCATTTCTGTCAAATATGCATGCGAGTTCAGCGATGGATGCTGAGAAATCCGAAGACCTTTGATATAGGGAAAATATCCCTTACATACCCAAGTTCATTGGCGGTGGAGTAATATCGGCATTACTTGTTGTTGGAGAATCCGGCTCATAACCATTCTTCACAGCTCCTTCAGCAACACATGCCACAGCGACCAAATTTTCAAGATCATGTAATAGAAACATAGAATATCCCCTTATATTTTTTTGTTATTATCTCGTTTTCACGGTTTTTAGTTACCCGCTTGCCATTGATAAAAATATATCATTTGACCGTAAAAGAATGCCAGAAAAAACTTGTAATTCCATGAATTACCACAATTTCTTCACATTTCTTCATAAAATAGAGAGAAAAGTATATAAAAGATTGCACTAAGGTTACATTGTGCACATCAAAACCAGCCGGGAAGCATGCTCAAAAAGGGCTTCGTCTTTTTCTTGCTCGCTTTTTCCCTGTGATTCCCCGGCCTTTTTGTATAACTGACCAATTAGCAATGGAACAGGATCTTCTATTTCTCCATAAGAAGTCTCAGATAAATCCGGGAAATTATTTTCATAGCGGCGAATAACCGTATCTATGCTCTTGCGTTTTTTGATACCCTCAACCGTCCCCATTAAAATCTTGTTGAGTTGGTTGCACGCACCATAACGCATATTCAGATCGTATTCGTCTCCCGGGTCTTCTTCAACCTCTGCATTTTTAATGCATTCCTGATAATCCAGCATCATGCTTTTTTGTGCTTCAAGCACGCCTTTTTCTTGTATTTGTTTATATTGTTCTTTCATATAGGGGCTGAGAAGCGGAGATTCAGTAATACCGTCTGTTCCTTCTCCGTCTTTGTATTTTTTCATGAGAATCGTCATAAAGGCCATTTTTTGGGCGCAGCCTTTTTTGTTTTTGCGAAAAGCCGCATCTTCGACAGGTGTTTCCTTAAAACTCTCTTTCCATTGCTGATAGTCAGATGGGTCGTAATATACCTCTTCATCTTCGCTATCACCAGTGTATTTACTATTACGGTAATTGTCCCGAGCGTTAACACCCTCGGCGCTTATAACGGAAAAGCCCGCGATGCCAAGAGCAATGAACAAAGCTGCAATAAGTTTCTTTTTATACGATTTCTTCAACATAAACATGAGTATAATCCGCCCATCCGGCAAGAACAAGAATAATCAGGCTAAAATGACAGATTTGCTGTTTTACTTCTTTACACGGGCACGACCAACCGACACATAGTCAAAGCCTTTGCCTTGCATGTCTTGAGTCTTATATATATTGCGCAAATCCACCAGCAAATCTCCGTCCATGCTTTCAGAAATACGCGCCAGATCAAGCGCACGAAATTCGTTCCACTCTGTGATGATGGCCAAGATGTCCGCATCTTTTGCAACCTCGTATGCATTATCACACCAAGTCACGTCATCCAATAATTCTTTGGCCTCTTTCATCGCCTCAGGATCATAGGCAAAAACTTTTGCCCCGGCCTGCTGGAGCGTCGGAATAATGGTCAGTGAAGGAGCGTCGCGCATATCATCCGTGTTAGGTTTAAAAGCAACGCCCAGCACACCGATTTTTTTGCCGTGTACATCTCCTCCAGCCGCATTTATGATTTTATCAGCCATGCGTGCCTTTCGGTCTTCATTGACCGAAACAACGGTTTCGACAATTCGTTGAGCCGCTCCGTATTTCTGACCCGCACGTGTCAGCGCCAGTGTATCTTTCGGGAAACATGATCCGCCATAACCAGGCCCGGCATGTAAAAATTTTGAACCTATACGACCATCAAGACCGATGCCTTTGGCTACTTGCTGAACATCTGCATTAACTTGTTCGCATAAATCGGCAATTTCATTGATAAAGCTGATTTTTGTGGCCAAAAATGCGTTTGCAGCATATTTGATGATTTCTGCTGTTTCGCGTTTGGTAAATAATATCGGCGTCTCATTAATATATAGCGGACGATATACCTCGCACATGACTTCTTGGGCTTTTTGCGATGACGTGCCGACAACAACCCGGTCGGGACGTATAAAATCTTCAATCGCTGCGCCTTCACGTAAGAATTCCGGGTTTGATGCTACATCAAATTTTGCTTGCGGGTTTTCCTCGCGGATGATGCGTTCCACTTCGCTGCCGGTGCCTACCGGTACAGTGGATTTATTCACGATGACAGTATAATCATCTATGTTTTGAGCAATTTCACGCGCAGCGCCGTAGACATAAGACATATCCGCATCTCGGCTGAATTTACGTGAGGGAGTTCCAACAGCAATAAAAACAGCTTTACACCCCTTTACGGCTTCGGAAATATCGCTTGTAAATTCAATGCGCCCGCCCTCAATCTGACGCTTGAGTAAATCTTCCAGACCGGGTTCGTAAATAGGAACTTCCCCGTTTTTCAAACGCTTGATTTTGCTTTTGTCCTTATCTACGCAAGTCACATGATGGCCAAATTCGGCAAAACAGGTGCCTGACACCAAACCAACATAACCTGTTCCAACCATTCCGATACGCATGAATAATTCCTTATTTGTTTAATTACGGCAAAACTATCTGATATTTTACAACAAAGAAAGCTACAAAAGGTAGCCCAAGTTAACAGTGTTCCATATTGTACAGAGAGAATCTTACGGAAAAACATCAGGAAACATCTTGATTTTTCTCACCATACTCGCAATAACTATTTAAGTCATTTCGTACTTATTTGAAAGTTTAAGGATCTATATTCCCATGGCCAAAAACAAAGACAAAAAAACACCGCAAGATACCAATGCCAATAACGGCAAACAACAAGATTCTTCGAATGGAGGAAAACCTCCACTCCCTCTTTTTTACCAAAATCCGATGCCTCTGGATGCCAAGAAGCATGCAGACTTATCGATGAAAAAAGAATTTGGGTTTAGTTTTGCAAAAAATGTTAATGCGGTTCCCGTTAACATGGTAGAAATGCCACAAATTTGCCATCACTATCCGATCGCATTCAGCCCTGATGAAACCGGTACACCAGTTGCACTTTTGGGACTGCGTGATAATGAAAACCTGTTTGTAGATGGGAATGGTATGTGGCTTAAAAACACATATATCCCAGCATACGTTCGGCGCTATCCTTTTATTTTTTCTGAAATTCCGGACAGCAATCAATTAACCTTATGTATAGATAATCGCCCGGAGATTGTTGAGAAAGGGGAAGAACGACCTTTCTTTGATAAAGAAAGCGCAGCATCGCAGTTGTCGAAAGACGCTCTGGAATTCTGCAAATCCTATCATGCTGCCGCCCAGCAAACTCTTGTTTTTTCTTCAGAACTTGCCAAAAGCGGTCTGCTGATTGAACGGGAAGCGCAGATTAATGTTGAAGGTAACCGGCGAATCAATTTCTCAGGTTTTCGTATTATTGATGAGAAGAAGCTTGCCGAACTGGATGATTCGACCTTTTTGGAATGGCGCAAAAAAGGATGGCTGCCGATTCTCTATGCACATCTGTTTTCCGGGTCACAATGGGCGCATTTGTCGCGATTGATGAATACACGGCTTGAAAAAGAAGCAGCTTAACTTTTTAACTTAACGGGGTTATTTAGCGTTGCGCTTAATGGCGCAATACAGGTAATTCCGATTCTTATCCACAGCGTTTCGATACGCGCACTACTATAAATAAAAATCCCTTTACTAATCAACATGTTGATCCCAATTGTGGATAGATGGCGCAAAGCGTGTGATCGATCTTGAACTCTCCTTTTGCGCCGTGATAGTTCTTGAGTATAGCATTTTTATTTAAAAATATGAGACGAGGAATAGCTATGGCAAAAGTGGGAGCACAGAGAGCAGCCGTTTTAACGGGGAAGTCAAAGTCAACAATTCAGCGTGCCATGAATAGTGGGAAAATTTCTTATGAGCTGGATCAAAACAAGCGCAGGATTATTGATGTCTCTGAGCTGGAGCGTGTCTTCGGCATCGTGCAGACAGCCCCTAAGCCATCCCCTTCTTCAAAAAACAGCGATGTTTCTCAGGACAAGGATAAATCTCTGGAAAAGATGCTTGAAAAAGAGCGTGTGGCTATGCAGGTCAAAATGCTTGAGCAGCAGCTTTCTACCGCGCAAGACCAGATTGATGATTTGCGCGATCAGCGTAACAAATGGGAAAAACAAGCTTCACAAATGCTGATCACCAGCCAGTATTCACAGCGCCAAGCTGAAGAACTCCGTACACAAATCAGAGATCGTGAAGAACGGGCACGTCAACGACGCTTGCAGAATACAAAAGTGAAAAATGCACAATCAAGTGGTTCACCACGTTCCGGTTCGGTTTCGGCACAGCGTCCTGCTAACCCAAAAAGAAAAGATCTGGATGCACAGATGCAAAAACTGAAGGCTCGGAATGAAAATGTGACTGAAAGCTCGGCGTCTGTATTTCGTTTCTGGAAAAAAGCCAAAGGCTGATTTCGGGTCTTCGATGTTCTTACCTCAATTTACTTTCTTATTCAGTTTTTTTGCATACGGTTTTTCTGTTTT
>JAGLKL010000067.1 GCA_023141075.1 Alphaproteobacteria bacterium | reverse complement strand
CATAACCTTAACCTGCAACGCCGCGTTCACCCCGGCCATCAACCCTTGTGCCGCGGCTTCTTCATAACCGGTCGTACCGTTAATTTGCCCGGCCAAAAATAATCCCGGCAAGCGCTTGCTCTCCAGCGTTCTTTTCAAATCCCGCGGATCGACATAGTCATATTCAATCGCATAGCCCCATTCCAGCACGCGCACATTCTCCAGTCCCTTAATCGAGTGGATCATGGCATCCTGCACATCAATAGGCAGCGAAGTCGAAATCCCGTTTGGATAGACCGTATGATCGTCCAGCCCCTCCGGCTCTAAAAATATCTGGTGGCGAGGCTTGTCAGCAAAACGGTTGATCTTGTCTTCAACCGAAGGACAATAACGCGGGCCAACTGATTTGATCTGTCCCGAAAACATCGGCGAACGCTTAAGGTTTTTCCTTAAAATCTCATGAGTTTTATCGTTTGTATAAGTGATATAGCATGCAATTTGCGGGTTCGGTAGTTCACTAGTCAAATAGGAAAAAGGCTGCGGATTTTCATCGCCATACTGCGGATCGCAAACATCCCAATCAATGGTACGTCCATCCAGTCGCGCCGGTGTCCCGGTCTTTAAACGCCCTAAAGGAAAGCCCAGACGCTCCAGCGTTTCCGCCATGCCAATCACAGGCTCTTCATCAATACGTCCGCCCGGCGTAATATCCGTGCCCCGATGCAAAACACCGCGCAAGAAAGTCCCAGCCGTTAAAATCACACAAGAGCACGTATACTCATTCCCGTTTTTATCTTTTAAGCCCGCAATAGACCCGTTTTTCTCATCAAGGATAAAATCAGAGCCTTCCGCTTCAATCACGGTAAGGTTTGGATAATTAAGCAGGATATCCTGCATTGCCTCACAATAGAGTCTGCGATCCGCCTGAGCACGCCCGCCACGCACCGCCGGGCCTTTGGAAGTATTGAGCATACGGAACTGGATACCGCCGCGATCGGTTGCCTTTGCCATCACCCCGTCCAGCGCATCAATCTCTCGTACTAAGTGCCCTTTCGCAAGTCCACCAATAGCCGGATTACAAGACATTGCCCCGATCGTTTCTATCATATGCGTCATAAGAGCCGTCTTAACTCCCATACGTGCAGAGGCAGCGGCAGCATCGCAACCGGCATGCCCGCCACCTACTATGATAACATCGAAATTTTGGTTCCGTACCATATTCAAGCCCTCTCAGGGCGCTACATATACAGGGTCAGGGCAATTTTTACTAGGGGAAAATAGAATTACATAATGAACAAAAAGGTTTTCATTTGCCAATGCAGAAATCTCTAAAGACGATGTCTAGCAAATCCTCAACATCCACTTTTCCGGTAATGCGCCCTAAATCCCGCAGAGCCAACCGTAAATCTTCAGCCAACAATTCCGGTAATTTCGCTTCCATCCCACGCTCCAACGATTCGCGGCAGTCGGTGAGAGCTGCTCGGTGACGCTGACGGGTAATAATAGGGGCTTCGCGCTCCGCATCACCGTTTTTCATAAAGTCATTAATCTTGCCAACAAGAGCCTCCAGAAACGCATCAATCCCTTGATTCTTGTGTACGGATATTTGCAAAGCTTCGCACGGATGAGACAAATCCCCGCCCTTATCCAACTTATTAATGACTGCCAGCGTATGCGGATATTTTTGCTCCAGTGCAAAGCTATGTGCATCCAGTTCGCCTGCCGTAGCGTCATAAAGAATAACCCTTATATCCGCTTCTTCAGCAACTTTCATAGCGCGGCGTATACCTTCAGATTCTATCGCCCCTTGCCCATCTGCACCGATTTGTTCAGGACGAAGCCCTGCCGTATCAGATAAAATTACCGGATAACCCGCAATATCCAGATGAACTTCGATAACGTCACGCGTTGTCCCGGCCACCTCCGAAACAATAGCAACATCGCGCTGTGCCAATGCATTAACAAGACTCGACTTCCCGACATTCGGTGCACCGATCACAGCGATACAGATGCCGTCACGCATTCGCTCGCCCCGACGATCATCGTTAAGGCAAACATCAATTTGCTTACACAATTCCGTAACCTGCGGACGAATTTCTTTTTGTATATCGATTGGTAAATCCTCATCTGGAAATTCCAGCTCCGCCTCAACATACGCCAAGACTTTAGAAAGCCGCTCGCGCCAATCCTCGATAACCTGCCCCAAAGCACCTTTCATTTGCGCTAAAGCCTGTTGCTTTTGCAAAGCTGTCTCAGCATGAATAAGGTCGGCAATCGCCTCAGCCTCGGTCAAGTCCATTTTATCGTTTTCGAAAGCGCGTCGGGTAAATTCTCCGGGTTCCGCCATACGGTAGCCGGGCAGGGCACCGAGCTCTTCCAGCACACCGTCAACCACCGCAATCCCGCCATGGACATGGTATTCCACCACATCTTCACCTGTATAACTATGCGGTGCTTTGAAAGAAAGTACGAGAGCATGATCCAATGTTTCACGTGAAACATTACGTTTCAGTTTGAATAATTGAGCACTTCTGAAACGAATCTGCTCGGCTCGTATATCTGCAAGTTTACATAGACCATCAAAAGCGCCCGACCCGGATACACGGATCACCGCCACTCCGGAAAACCCGCGTGCGCTGGCCTGTGCAAAGATCGTATCGCTCACTATTTTTTACCTTTTCCGCCCGCTTCCGGCATGTTCATGCCCATCTGACCCAAAAACATTTTTTGCATCTCGCCCCAACCCTGCATCGTTGCCGGCATCCATGTCTTCACCATTTCTTCAGGAGACAGGTTACGAATATTTTCCTGCATCTGATCTTCCAACTCCTTCATAACATGCTCTTGCATTGGCGCAACATCTGGCAAACCAAAAAATGCGCGTGCTTCTTCGGGGGTACATTCTATATCAAAATTGAATTTCATTGTTTCTTATCCTCAGATTCAGTAAGCTTAACATCGACTAGTTATACTAGCATTCTGAGGAATATACCAGTGACAGATACACCGGAAAATGCACTACCGCTTGATGCTCAAATTCATGAGCTAAAAATCGACCCAGAGTACAAAGACCAGGCTTTTGAGACAATCAGGAACCTTGTTAAGGGCAATAAATATAAACCGGAAGATGTCAAACTCGAGGCATTTGAGGGCAAAGTCTTGCGCTTTAGCGCATACACTCTTATGACCTTGGTTTTTGAGCGAGAGAAATCTCTTAAACCAGGTCGTTATGAAAGTGCCAAAAAGGTAGAAACCGAAGAGAGCGCTAATATAGAAATGGACAACGCGTATAAGGCTCTCGAAAACAAGGCAGATCTTGAACGCAACGTACGCGAGACTGCCCTTAACCGCAAAGATAAGGGCTTTGGTATACAAACAGACAACACTTACGTCCCGCTACCGGCATTAAAAAAAGAATTCGTTATTTTCGAAGCCTGCAGAACCTGCAAGGCAAAAGGAACCATACAATGCCTGCCCTGCAGTGGGAATGGTCGTATCGTTTGCACACGCTGCAAAGGGACGCGCCGCACGCCTTGCAAGCATTGTGGTGGCGCTAGGATGGTTTCCATGCCGGGAGATGCCAACAGAAAAATACAATGTCCGATTTGTCACGGACAAGGCTTCGTCGGCTGCATCTTGTGCAATCAAACTGGCTATATTCCATGTAAAGTCTGCTCCAGCCGGGGGTTTACCCAATGTCCGAGCTGTCAAGGCACAGCTTGGAACAGCCATGTCTTTACACAAGAAATCCAAGCACGGACAAACTTTTTCTATCCCAAGGAAAATCTGCCTGATAAAGTCGCCACATCTATGGAAGAGCGCAATTCTGACCTCTCAGAGCATGCCATTATCCGTATTATCACCGATAATATGAACCTCGCTCAATGGAAAAAAATTCAGGCTAGTTTGCCTGACACCGACAATCCATTTAACAAAGCGATGAAAGAGGGCGACATCTGCTTTCCAATTCTTTATGATGTCACCTTACCTTATGGGCATATCGAATACGCCATTAACGACAAAAGTTATTATACGTTTTTATTCGGGCAAAAAGCAGTTCTGACACATGTTTCGCCTTTTCTTGACGATCTGATCGCAAACGGCCTTAGAAAGCTTAAAGATGCTGCCGAACTCCGCGGAAACGTACACGAAAACCTCATGGCCGCAGGAGAATACCGCACAATCAAAGAAGGCATTGTCTTTACAGCAACGTCTTCTCTCAAAAAAGCAAGAGTTAAGCTGAAGAGCGCAAATCCGCTAGGGTTATCAGACAATGCAGCTACTGAAATTATTTCTTTGTCCGATCATGCATTAAAGAATATTACAAAAAAACCGCGCATGATTGGTACGATTATCGCCGGATTAAGCTATGCCGCCCTTTTCTGCGCATATTTTCTGACACCTATACGAGAGAACATTCTGGGCAATATTCCAAACTCTATGCTGCATGGCCTAGCAGATGCAGTTTTATTAGGCGCGGCCACTTATATTGGCATAATCGGCATACAGAGCGGTGCACAAAATGCCTTAAGGAAAACGATAGGAATGCTCCTGCCAAACAAAATAAAAACGGCAGCGCCAAAATTGGGGGGGGCGATTTACTGGAATATCGGGGCTTCCGGCACAGCATTCCTAGCCGCCGTAGAAGCCAGCCGTCATATTGCAGAGGCTACGCCGCCTGAATGGTATGCTGCTTTGGTAAACGCCTTGCCTATTTAATAAAAACAAGACGTTACGCACGTTTTCTCACATCTTACATAAAAAAGGTCGCTCTGAGCTTTAAAGCTACAGAACGACCAGCAACAAGGGACAAATACACGAAAGCTTTTGCACTTTCGAAAAAACATTAGGTTAGCGCGCCGAAGCAATCCGGCTCAAGGCCTGATCTTTCTGACATTGACGATAGGCAGCAATAGCACGGACAGAACGCGCAGGAGCATCCTTTTCATCAAGCTTAACGACCTGACACTCAAGCATAACATCAGGTTCACTAACAACAGTGCGATTATGTTGCTCTAGAGGCGCGAGAGCGAAACGAGCCCCGAGTAACAATCCTAACGCAGCTACTTTCCCAACCGGGCGTTGGGTTCTGACTGCAGGAGTCTTAGAGAGAGGTGTATTTTTAGTATTGAGCAAGGACATACACAGATTGCCAGCAGCAGAGGAAGAAGAACGTGCGGAAACTCGCTTCGCGTCGATAGCTTCCGTCATATTAATAATTTCATCAAATGAATGCGATGTTTCACGTGAAACATTCTCATCAGCATTAAAAACATAAGAACGCGCTGTCCCGACTGAAAAAGCCAAAACAAGGACAGCCAGCAATAACAAACGTCCGGTGTTGCGTGCCCTTACAAACGGACGCGCAGACATAAAACCACGAATAATAGCAAAATTAAGCCCCATTTTTCCCACCAAGTAACCTCTGTTTAAATTAGTGCCTTTAACGTAACTTATATCTTCATTGTACACACAAAAAAATGATTATGGCAAACACTATCGTTTTGACTTTATTGCGTTTTTTGGCATCATTTCTGTAAAATGTGGAAAGAATAAAGAAAATATTTTGCGCATATACAAATAAAATTTACCTAAAAACGAGGCACAAAAACAGCATAGGCAGTGTAATGTGTTTATGTAAATTGACCCGCCATCCGTCTCAGATTAATCTGTAGCTAATATAGTCATTTGGTAATCCCTCATAAAATAAGGGTATTTTGAAGTGGAATTTTCTATTATTTTCAAGGAATGATAATCGGTATCAGTGAATGTCAGCAAGTAAATGGGAGTGAAACTACTATATATTAACGAAGACCAGTAGAAATAACCGTCCCTTACTGGTTCATAGATTTGAAGAACTCGTCATTATTCTTAGTGCCTTTAAGCTTGCCAAGCAAGAATTCAACCGCATCCACTGTGCCCATAGGATTGAGAATACGGCGCAACACCCACATTTTCTGTAAATCAGCCCCAACCAATAACTCTTCTTTCCGCGTACCGGATTTTTGAATATCAATCGCCGGGAACACACGCCTATCAGCAAGTTTACGATCCAGAACAATTTCTGAGTTACCGGTACCCTTAAATTCTTCAAATATCACTTCGTCCATACGAGAACCGGTATCAATCAGCGCCGTAGCAATAATTGTCAGAGAACCGCCCTGCTCTATATTCCGCGCAGCTCCAAAGAAGCGCTTGGGACGTTGCAAGGCATTGGCATCCACACCACCCGTCAGAACCTTACCAGAGGAGGGTACAACCGTATTATAAGCCCGTGCCAGACGAGTAATAGAATCCAGCAAAATCACAACATCGCGCCTATGTTCCACAAGGCGCTTTGCTTTTTCCATCACCATCTCGGCTACCTGTACGTGACGCGAAGCCGGCTCGTCAAAAGTCGAGGAAACCACTTCCCCGCGCACAGAACGCGCCATATCGGTTACTTCCTCAGGACGCTCATCAATAAGAAGAACAATTAGGTACGCTTCTGGATGATTGGCTGCGACCGAAGTCGCGATATTTTGCAACATAACCGTTTTACCCGTACGCGGCGGCGCCACAATCAAGGCACGTTGGCCAAACCCAATCGGAGCAGTCAGCTCAATGATGCGCTGTACATTATTATTCTTGGTCGGATCATCAATTTCAAGGGTAACTTTGCGGTCGGGATAAAGAGGAGTGAGGTTATCAAAGTTTATTCTATGACGCAGTTTTTCAGGAGGCTCATTACTAATCAAGCCGACCCTCAGCAATGCAAAATACCGCTCTGAATCTTTTGGAGCACGAATATCCCCTTCAACGATGTCCCCGGTGCGAAGACCAAAACGCCGTACTTGCGAAGGAGAAACATAGATATCATCGGGGCCAGGCAAATAATTTTCTTCAGGAGAACGAAGAAAACCGAACCCGTCCTGCAAAACTTCCAGAACGCCTGAGCCTGATATGGGAACACCCTGACTAGCCAATTGCTTTAAAATTGCAAACATCATGTCTTGTTTGCGCATTGTATTGCAGTTCTCTATTTCAAGTTCCTCAGCAAAAGCCAGCAACTCGGCAGGAGAGCGTGTTTTTAATTCCTGTAAATTCATGAAAAACTCGTAACTTAATCAGTACCTTACTGGAAAAAGATGCTAAAATCTTTTCGCTATCCAGATAAAAACATCTGATCTTATAAAAAATCATTATTTTATTGTAAGCTTTTATCCATGCCGTACACATACG
>JAGLKL010000066.1 GCA_023141075.1 Alphaproteobacteria bacterium | reverse complement strand
TGATCCGCCTGCGGATGATGTGCCTGAAGGTGCCCCGGAGGGAGGCGTGATTCCCGGCGGTGTAATTCCGGGCTGCGTGGCGTTCCTTGTTTCATTAAACCTCGCCTGCACGTCTTCCAGTTCCCCGATCGCCGCGCGCACATTATCGGCAACGCCCCGAACATCTTCAGTGCTGGTATCAATACCGATCATACTGCCGATTTCGCGGGCTTTCTTGAATATGAAATTCTCCCCTTCCAGACGACTTGCAATCGCCTCGATCGCCTGAAGCTCCTGCTTATAGGCCTCAATTCTGGCAGCTGTGTCTTCTTCTATCCTCTGCCGAGTTTCCGAACTGGCTGTCTGGTATTGCGCCGCAACCTGCCGAAATGTGGACATTTGGGTGTTTAGGGTTTCCTGCGCGTCTTTTGCACCATTCGTTGCGTCTTTCATGAGGATCATGGTACCGATCAGCGCCACCCCGACCGGCCCTCCCAGCAAAGCCATCACACTGCCAAGCGCGCGCGATGCATTTGCAAGGCCTATCTGCCCGGCTGCAGCGGTTGCCGAAACACCGGCCATACGTGCCAGAGCAAGCTGATAGGCAACCGCCTGCGCGGTATTAGCCGTATAAGCGGTCGCCGTTGTATAGAGCGATGTGGCCAGTTTTCCGGCGAAAACAGCGGCAACAAACTCGCTCGCACCAGCAATCGTATCGAGATTATCCGCGAGCGTGGATATTCCGGTCGCAACGCTTGACGTTCCCTGTTCGACAAGCTGGCTTTGCCCGATCAGTTGCAGAAAGGCGTTATCAAGTTGGGTGATCGCCTGCCCGACGGTCTGACTCATGTTGTCGAATTCGGAAGAAATTTCCTGTGCCTGGCTCGCAAGCGGTTCCAGTGCTCGCAAAACGGATTCCGTGGAAAGCACGCCTTCCTTCCCGAGTTTTTTCAGGCTTTTTGTACCGTCCCCGAAGGATTGTTGTAAGGCTATGGCAAGACGCGGTGCGGAATCAACGAGAGCATTTATTTCTTGCGCCGAGTTTTTGAAATCGCTTTGTATGGCCTGCGAGAACTGCAGGATCGCAGATTGCGCCTGCGCACTTCCCTCGCCGGTCACGGCCAGAGCCTTGGCGAATGTCTCGCTTATGCCCAGCACATCGTACTGCGCCCGTTTGTTTTCTCCCAGAGCCATATTCAGGCGCGTATATAAATCCGTCAAATCTTCCAGGGGCTGCCGCGTCTCCTGAGCAATTTCGAAAAGACCGTCCTGTGCCACTTTCACATCGTCCATGCTATCGGAAACGATTTTTAACCGCCCTTCGAGCTGCTTGAATTTGTCGGAATAAGCGACGATTTGTCGTGCGGAAAGAGAAGCCCCCAACGCAGCAAACGCCGGCGCTACGGTGGTGGTGATAATTTTTGCTGTATTGTGCAGTGTTTTCCCGGCCCCTTTTCCGGCCGCATCAATGCGCTTGAATGATTTTTCACCATCGGCGCCGACCTGACCAAACTCAGTACGTACAGCCTTACCGCCTTCAACACCAATCCGGATGGCATAAGATTCAGTTCTGCGTGTCATTTCCAATTCCTTTCGATTTTAAATATTCAGGATCAAACGCAAGGACAAAGAGATAGGGCTTCTCCACAAAAAGGGCGTCAAGAAACTCATCAGTGACCATGTTTGCAACATATTTTCTGGCATGTGGCGCAGCGTCCGGCGAAATGGGATTGCCCTCCTGATCTATTACACCACGCCACGAGACAATGTGCTTCTCCGCCAAGGCAAACAGCAGAAACTTCCCGTATAGCCCTATAACGTCAGATCCGTTTGTGAGATCCACACATTTGTTAGGAATCAGATCCGGAGGCATACCAAACGGTGTCTTGGTGTATTGCACCATGTCGTATATCGCCATATCGACACACTGCCGGACACTTTCCACTGTGGGGGAACGCATTGTGAGAACAATGCCTGATACAACTTCGACTTCTTTTTCTGTCATCCGTAAATGCTCCATAAAAAATTTCTCCCCTGCCTATGCAGGGAATGGTTTTGGTGCTTTTATTTCTGGGTGACATGAGCCGCCCTTAAAGGACACCCGATTTGTTAAGTGTATGATGGATTCGACGATTTGTCTATTATTTTGAGAATGACGGTTTTTTGAGGTTATGCTTGGTTTAAGGAACCTATGATCTATATCCCCCATTACGATACCACTCACTCTCAGCTAAAGCCCAAAACATCGCTGTTTGCCATGAATTTTTATGTATTCCTTCACATATTTTAGCTTCTTTTCCAAGGAAATCACTGACAGAAAGAGCATCGGCCTCCATGTAGTTTTGCCGCAAAATACTTTGGACTTCTTGGAGTCTGCTACCAGCCGCGATTGGCAATCGCCTTGCCAAGTCGAAATTATTAAAATGAGCCCGAACCCTTTGTTTCGATAGATCGTCCCACGATTCTGGAGTCTCGACAAAGAAACGCAATGTAACGGGTTGTTCGGTATGTATGGCAGCATATAACCATCGATCAGAAATAAAATGACTGTGATCATAATATGGGTGTAGGCTTTGTCCTTCTGCTGTTGATGGATATCCCGCTGATTTTCCTTTATTACAATCTCCGCATGATGGGACTAAATTTAAAGACAAAATCGTGGTTAACGGGAATTTTGCTTGAGGCAAATAGTGATCAAGGCCTCCAACAACACCAAACCCGCAAAAAGGACATATTCCCAATGGGGCATTAGCCATAAGCTTATCATATATATCTCTTGCCGGTTTTTTGCTCCCGACCATGTGTTGAGAATAAAGATCTCTCAATTCTTTTTTGGACACATGTCCTATAACCACAGAATTATTATCTGCGTGGTTGGCCTGAATTTGAAAAAGATTTTGCGAATGTGCTTTTTGGTCATAGTCTAGGGCAGCTTGGTGTATTTCTCCTGAAACAGAATTGAGACGATCCCTGAGACCATCGTCCGAGATACTTTGTACACATAGCTGGTATACCTCTTGATTGTCGTAATCTGGTTTTTTTATTTCTCTCATTCGAACAACTCTATTGCTGTTTTTTTGAATTTATCAATGACTGTAAAAGAGCTTTCCCTTCAAAGCCTATTTGTCCGCCATATTCTTCTATAATTTCATCCAGATTCTTTTCAGATTCTGCTGATTTTGCTAGTAATGCATGGAACCCGGATTTTGTAACCTCTAGACGAAACACTTCGTGTGTTAATGTGCCAACATTTTCTGCAAATGTTTCTCTCTCTGGCCTCTCAACTCTCATTTCAAGGCCGGTTCTTCGTAAAATTGAGACACACGATTTTGGAACCTCCTGCAACACCACTGGCGAGTGTGTTGCAATGATCGCTATGCCGTTACGTTTGAGAAGTAAATCCGATATAGCCCTTATAAAAGCTGCAAGAAGAGGTGGATGTAAGTGGCTTTCTGGTTCGTCTATCAGAATTAATGTCTTTTCTTCCACTTTTTCGATAAGCTTTGTTATTGTTAAAAGTACTATCGCGTGCCCTGAACTCATTTTTTCAAAAATAGCATATGCTGCGTCTTTCAGAATAAATCTCTCGTCTGTTGCTTCATTGGCAAGACTGGCTAAATTCAATTCAGCAAAATTTCCGTCAGATTCGAGAGTTTTGATTGCATTTAGCCATAATTCTTTTTTCGGTTTTATCTGCAAACATGAATCAACACTGGATATGAAATCCTGGCATAGTTCCTTTGTTTCTTTGTGTCTTCCCTCCTTTGCGTTCAGATCTTTGAGTCCCACATAATAGTAGCAAATGCCTTTGGTTGGATCCGCCTGTTCTTGCGGAGGAACAAATGGATCGAAAGCACTAAAAGATACAGAAACTACTCCACTAAAATAGTCACTTCCTAATAATGCTGGAGTTTCAGGATTCATAACTTTAGAGAACCAACTCCGGTCATTATCAGAGAAAAACCCCGTTTCTTCTTTGTTTTTATCCGTTGATAGAACAGCATTAACCATATTATTCAATAATGTAGTTTTCCCAACACCATTACGGCCGATTAATATGTGAATGTTAGTTGGTGGTGTAGACTCTGGTTCTACCTCAAAATCTACTTTAATTCCGGAATATTTTCCTGATTTTGATTTTTGGTAAGAAAAATTGTAGGCCGTAAGCGTTGCCTCACCTCTTAGAATGCGAACATATTGACTTGTCACAACTGAAAGGCCGGTATCTCTCAGAAGAGAGGTTCCCATAACCTTCTCCTGATTGGCCATACTCAATATTTTTGTGTTATAAGCAACATCACGCAGGGCATTTAGCACGCTCCCGCGGAGTTCTTTAGACAAATTCTCCATAAAATAAGTGTAGTATTCAACGCCATGCCCGAGAGAAAAGAAATTTTCGTTTAATGTAGAAAAATTTCTCTCCATATGATTACTAGTGTTTCCGCTTTCCTGCCCTTTAAAACCAATTCTGACCGCGCCTATTTCATGCAACTTTGCTTGTTCGTCATACACGCTTAGAACAAAAAAAGTCCTAAAACCGAAATCATCCCAATTGTCCTCTTTTAGATAAGCTGTATAAGGAGGACCCTGATCTTTCAGATATGTCCCTTTTGGAACTACATTAAAGTTTATTTGCACAGCTAGCCTCTTCTGTTTTGATTACATAAATAACCACCATTAATAAAATAACTCTACTCTTAGGTGTTTAAAAGATCTAAGCTTTTAAAACTAGCGAATTAATATCAAAGAATTGTTAAGGCATTGGTATGGATAACGACGATTTATCGGCAATTGAAAAAGAAGTGTCCACAAAACTTGGCGCTCTTGTAAGCGAAGGTATCAAAAACATTTTTGACGATGCCTGTATCATTGTTCACGATTTCAAAAAACTAAAGTCATCATATAACTTTATAACACACGCAATGCGTGAAATACGTTCTGCAATAAAAGATGACGTTGGATTACACATTGCCAGCGTCAGAGTTGATTTGAACAAATACCCTAAAACTGAAAAACTTGAAAATGGGAAAAAGAAAGAAGTTCTATCAGATAATGGAAAAATTCAGGCTATTTGCGATGCGCTTGATATCAGCTTAACGGAAGAACAAACTAAATTCTGGAAAAATGGCTTTCATTCTCTTGCTCATAGGAAGGGGCTACAAAAAAGCAAAGAGGTCGATAAAGAGTTTATCGATCAGGTATGGAAACCATTTCTCGTCGTTCTACGTAAAACACTCGTTGGAATAGAAGAGGCTTTTTCTGAGTATTATAAACAAGCTGAAATAATTGCGCGTAAACCCACTAAAAAGAATGTGGGCGTTTTGTTACAGAAAATTCCTAACGACCCACATATACGGGATCACTTTTTCAAATCGGCAGAAGATCCTGATTGGCTGGAGCTTTTAGAGAAAAATAGCATATTTTACGAGCCCACAGATATAATTGAACACGAAGAAGGATCAATAAGTTTTCCTTACTGGCCAGCAACTGATTTTTTGAAAAAACTTGCTGCAAACAAATTGCTTCCCGAAGAAAAAATAACCCTTATTGAAGACATAATCGGCAAAATTCCCGAATGCGATAACCCATCTGTCAATCGCCAAATTATTGAGGTTTTACTGGAGTTGCCTGCCCAAAACTCATCTAATCTGGTCAGCAGAATAAAGAAAATCATTGATGGTAAATATTTTTATTCATGGCCTACCGAAATTTCAGCACTGATAATTCGGTTACAAAAAGGGGAATTTCATGAAGCGGCAAATGAAATAATCCATCATCTCGTTTTTGATAAGCGTTTTGATGAATTTTTGGATGATCGCTATACTTTTTCGAGCAGTGACATGCGGCTTTATTATATTGATGAAATGCACAAAGTAATTGCTTCTTCCAAAAGAACAAAACCTGAAACAATCGTATTTGATTTATTCTCGGACCGCCTATTTGATACTTTGAGCAAATCTTTCGAAGGCTCAGAAACGGAAGGATATTACACAAAATATTGGCAACAACCTTTTTACGAAAAGGAGAGAGGCGGAGAAATATTAGAGGTTTTTACCTCATGCTGCACAGTATCGGCAAACATGCTAGTGGCAAAAAATAAAAAGTTTGCCCGTTATGTTATCAAAACCCTTCTTGAAAAGAATAAATCACCACAATGGGATATTGTAAAACGCCTGATTTTATACCTTCTCGAAAAAAATCCTGTTAAGCATTATGAAACGATACGCCAAGAATTAGCTTCTGAGTTAGAAAAAGATGAAGAATTGCGGAGCCTAAACGCTCAAAATTCTGGAGGCTTTGTTGTCTACAAAAGCCTCTACAGTGACGAAGATCTGGCAAAATTATCTCCTGCTGAAATTATACAAATAATTTTGAAATATGATGGACTAAAAAAAAGTTTCCTAGGGGAAGAACCCTGCAGACACGGTTTAATGGAAGCCGTTGAAAGACAAGCACAGAAACGTCCTGACGATTTTTTGAACTCAGCCAAAGAAATAAAAAAGTTAAGTGACAGCGATATCAGCTCTATTTTATATGCAATAAGCCGTATTGAAGATAATGAAAGTATTAAAAACAAGAATGGGCTTATAGAGCTTGGTCATTGGTTTATAACGGAGCGCTATCAAGATGCTTCAGAAAATGTCAGAAGAAACTTCGCACATTCGATGGAAAATATCCTTCGTAGAATATACGTTCCCAATGCTTCCCCAATAGCATGCAATTCTAAATCTTGGAAAATCCTTACAACGATAATGAACGACCCTATGGGCTTATCAATTTTAGACAGTTCCAGAAAAGACAAGTTCTATAATCTGGCAAATCACGCTATTAACACGCCATCAACTGAAGCTTTTGAATGCCTTTTAAATACGTATTTTGTCCCTGGCATTAAATATGCGACTCTGAGAGATGATAAAGATTTCGAGGCCTTTAAAACATTTATGGAAGAGGAAATTAGTAAAAATAACGATCCGGCATTTAGGTGGGTATGCGGGGAATACATTAACAGTTTTCTATGTTTAGATGAACAATGGACAAAAGAAACCCTACAACCGCTTTTATTTGACAAAAGCAATGATGACGCCTGGCAAGCCTTCGTCGCCGGTATGCTCACTCAAAAATACGTCTGCAATGATGTTTTTAAAGAGCACTACAGCCAAGCTGTAGATCTTGTCAGTGAACAATCGGACGAAGATGAAGATCCTGATAATTTTTCGATAGAAAACGGCTTGGCGCGGCATATGTCTTTTGTTTACTGCAGCCACAATAAAGAAACAATCGATGATGAAAATACAATAACCTATAAAATATTTACGCAAGG
>JAGLKL010000065.1 GCA_023141075.1 Alphaproteobacteria bacterium | reverse complement strand
CGCTATTTTTGCTATGCTTCTGTCTGATTTAGTAACCAAAAACGAAAAGTTTTTCGATATGATTATGCGTTCTTTTCTGGTCTTGGCTTTCGCCCTGACATTTTCTTCTCCTTCATATGCCGGTGTCAACGAACAAATTGAACATTTGGGTCAATATTGGCAACGGATTAATTCATCTTCAGCATTATATCTTCGCGGTCCAAAAGCTCAACAAACGCTTAACCGGGACATAGCACGTTGTGTTGTCGAACTTCGCGAACTGGAACGCCTCGGCGCTGTGCGCGATGCCATTCCTGAATATGTTGACGGCGTTGTGCTTAACGACACAGAAGCCCGCCTTGCAGGATGGGACACACCTGAGCGTGATAAAGAATTATTCGCCGAGCACTCCGACTACATCGACTTTGAAGGCTGTATGATTGCAAAAGGATGGGAGCGAATCAAATATGTTCCCTATGATGTTGAAGAACAAGCTCACGAAAATTACCTCTATACACATACAAATTATAGAGAAGGTGCTAGAAATATTAAGTATAAAGAAAAGAAAAGAAGTGATTACGATCACTTGAACGACTAATTCAACGTTTTTAAAAAATATGATTTGTAAGCTGGCCACTTGATTAAAGCGGCCAGTTTTGCTTTATGACCTCTTTGACATGATCGACGGTTAACGTTCCCATCAAACAACCGCAAGTCTTAGAATCATACCCTTCATAACCTGTAAGCTCATAGACAGTTTCCGGCGTACGAGCTATAGCAGTGCGCTTTCCCCAAGGGCCGTAAATATCAGGATATCCGGGGCCAAACAAACCAAGCGTCGGCGTTCCCACTGCTGCCGCACAATGCATTAAACCTGAATCATTGCCGATATAAAAATCACAACGCTCCAGACATGCTGCCGCGTCCCCGGGCGTTCCCTTGGCAATAATATCCAGACCTAACCCATCAGGCACAGCCGCCAAAACACGGTGCGCAACAGCTTCCTCTCCTGGAGCACCAAAAACCGCCACACGCGAACCTTCCATAAAACCACCTTCACCAATCATCCATTGAATAATCTCGATGAAACGGTCTTCCGTCCATGTTTTACCAATCCAATTCGACGTAGACCCCACACCAAACACCTTACCACCCTCTGGTATGAGCTCAGCCGCACGCATCTTTTGTGCTTCAGTAAACCATATCTGCGGATCGGGCGCTGGATCAAGCCCCATCACAGAAGCATTTTGTTTCACCTTAGGCTTGCTCTTGTCAATCCGGCTTCCGTGAATATAGCGCTTTTTAGCACGAATAAACCGTGAGACAATCGAGTTACGCAAATCAATCACGATATCAAAGCGCGTTCCCACAATTTCTTTCCACAACGCGTACCAGTGCTTGTTATAACGCTGTTTCTTAATAGGAATAATACGCTCCAGCGCCGGAACACCTTCAAATAACGAAACCGCCAAAGGCCCACAGCAAATTGTTATCTTTGCATTCGGGTATTCCTCCTGTACATGACTAAGAAGATTGGAGGATAAAACTGCATCCCCAATCCGGCTGGACGTGATAAATAAAACCTTGCGAACATCACTATTTTTCATGGCCACCACTCCCAACAATGGTCTTGTTACAAAAGCCCAAAAAGCATAAAAATTGTCCGCTAAACTGTTGCCGGATCAATCAACTTTATCGGAAGAATAACGAATAGCTGCATGAGCTGCAGCCAACCTTGCTATCGGCACACGGTAGGGAGAACAAGATACATAAGTCATCCCGACCTGCTCACAAAAATTGATAGAAGCCGGATCGCCGCCATGTTCTCCACATATCCCTACTTTAAGATCAGGATTAACCCCACGACCTTTTTTTACACCGATATCAACCAAAGCCCCTACACCCGCTACATCAATCGACACAAACGGATCACGCTCATAAATACCTTTAAGCGTATATTCCGGCAAAAAGTTAGATGCATCATCACGACTCATCCCGAGCGTCGTCTGGGTTAGGTCATTTGTTCCAAAACTAAAGAAATCTGCTATCTCGGCAATTTCATCAGCCGTAAGCGCAGCACGCGGCAACTCGATCATGGTTCCCACCAAATAAGCAAGTTTGACACCCTGCTCTTCGAAAACCTTTTGAGCAGTCTTATCCACAACTTCACGCATTAACTCCAGCTCTTTACGTGCGCCTACAAGCGGGATCATAATCTCCGGAGCAATAATAATACCTTCGCTTTTCCGTTGAACATTAACCGCAGCCTCAAAAATCGCACGGGTTTGCATTTCATAGATTTCAGGATAAGAAATTCCTAATCGGCATCCTCTATGTCCAAGCATTGGATTGGATTCTGCCAACTCAGCCAAACGCAAACGCACAGTGTCATCGTCGATACCCGCAGCCTTTGAAAAGCTTGCAATATCATCCGGCGTATGAGGTAAAAACTCATGTAATGGAGGATCAAGAAGACGCACCGTCACAGGCAATCCCATCATAATTTCAAAAAGTTGTTCAAAATCCCCACGTTGCTCTGGCAATAACCTGTCTAAGACTTCTCGGCGTGCCTTCTCATCTGACGCAAAAATCATTTCGCGTACATTTTGAATACGCTTCGGATCAAAGAACATGTGTTCAGTGCGGCACAAGCCAATCCCTTCCGCACCAAAATTACGGGCAATCTGAGAATCTTTAATTGTCTCAGCATTGGCGCGTACACACATGCGTCGGCGTTTATCCGCCCATTCCATCAGCGTCACAAAATCCACTGATAGCTCAGGCTCAATAGAAGCCACTTCACCACGCATAATCTCACCGGTAATGCCATCAATTGTAATAATATCTCCTTCACCAAACTCAATATCACCACATCGGATCAATTTATCTTTTTGATCAATAAACAACTCACTGGCTCCGGCCACACAGGTCTTGCCCATTCCTCTCGCAACGACTGCCGCATGACTGGTCATACCTCCGCGGGACGTCAGTACCCCTTCGGAAGCATGCATACCATGGATATCCTCAGGCGAGGTTTCCCGACGACACAAAATCACCTTCTCGCCATCAAGCGCGCGCTTTTCCGCATCATCAGCATTAAACACCACAGCACCGGAAGCCGCACCCGGAGAAGCCGGAAGCCCTTTGGCGATCACATCACGCGGCGCATCAGGATCAAGCCGCGGATGCAATAGCTGCTCTAATGATTTCGGATCAATCCGCAAGAGCGCCTCGTCTTTATCGATAAGCCCTTCTTCAACCATATCAACAGCAATCTTCAAAGCCGCCACCGCCGTCCGTTTTCCGGCACGTGTCTGAAGCATGAACAGCTCACCTTTTTGCACCGTAAACTCAATATCCTGCATATCGCGAAAATGAGTCTCAAGCTTCAAACGCAACTCGTTAAGCTGTGCAAAAACTTCGGGCATTGATTCTTCCAGCGACGGCGTAGAAGAACCTTCCTTTTCTCTGCCTTTAATTGTCAGTGATTGCGGCGTTCTGATTCCGGCCACAACGTCCTCACCTTGCGCATTAATCAAATATTCGCCGTAAAAGAAATTTTCACCATTTGAAGGGTCGCGTGTAAAAGCCACGCCTGTCGCACAATTCTCTCCCATATTACCAAACACCATAGCCTGAACATTCACTGCTGTGCCCCAGTCCTCAGGGATTTCATGAATTCGGCGATATGTCACCGCACGCGGCACCATCCATGACTGGAAAACCGCACCGATAGCGCCCCATAATTGCTCCTTCGGGTTGCTTGGAAACGGACTACCAAGTTTTCTTTGAACCAGTTCTTTATACCGTCTGACAATTTCCTTCCACCCTTCCACCGTAACATCCGTATCATGATAAATATCTTCCTCACGCTTATAAGTATCAAGGATGTCTTCAAAATCATAATGCTCCACCCCCAAAACAACATCACTATACATCTGAATAAAACGACGATACGAATCCCAAGCAAAGCGCTCATCATTGGATTTGCGGGCAAGCCCTTCAACCGTTTCATCATTTAAACCGAGGTTCAAAACAGTATCCATCATGCCCGGCATGGATGCGCGTGCACCAGAACGCACAGAAACTAAAAGCGGGTTTTCAGAATCACCAAAACGCATCTCCATGGCTTCTTCTACTAGAGCCAAAGATTTCACGACCTGTTCCTCCAAAGACGCTGGATAGCTCTGATCGTTTTCGTAATAATGCGTACAAACCTGTGTAGTAATCGTAAATCCGGGAGGAACCGGCAATCCCAATGAAGCCATTTCAGCCAAATTACAACCTTTGCCACCCAGAAGATCACTCATCGAGGCATCACCATCGTTGTTATTATTGCCGAAATTATAAACCCATTTTGTCATAAAACTGTCCTCCTACCGAACTGGTTTTCATTGCATTTCGGGTTTAGCACAGTGAATCGTATAAAAGAAATCATTTCTTCCCTCTAATCTCTTAAACAAAAGAAAATTTAGATTTCCTTACTCATCATCAAACACAGATTCTCATCGATAGGTCTAAATTCTCCAACAACGACCTGCTTACGATCATAGCTGATACCATTACCATCGGGGATATAACCCATAGAAACGTATAAACGCTGCGCCGCCCCAAAGGAAGCATCCAGCCCTACACCGATTCCCATTTGTTTATAACCTTTCCCGGAAACGCGGCTTTCACAAAATTCGATAATCGCACATCCAATACCCTGCCTGCGATGAACGCTCACCACATTCAGGTCTTGTATTTCCGGGATATCGTTCTTTTTAAAATACGCATATTTGGGCTGCCAGTTCAAAAGCGCATAACCGATAGCTTGCCCTTGCGTCCCGTTTCCTTCTTTCCAAGCCAGCACAATATCCAGCTCACCCAACGTCTGGCGCTCAAAACAACGTTCAAAATACAACGCCCCGTTACGGAAGTATTTCTGACCCTCCAGCATACGCCGAAACATCTTCTGATAACCTTCATTCGTACCAAGCACATCAATTTTATACGGTGTATCTTGCATAAACTTTCCTGTATCCTTAAAATTAGGATGGTAATAACTTTAAAGTGATCACGTTATATTTATAGGAACAAAATATGCCTCGTAGCAATCACAAAACAACCTACATCCACCTCCTGTTGTTAACGGCTTTTGCGTTAGTCGTAATGTCTGCACCACAAATCTTACATGCACAAGAACAAGATGGTGCCGCCAATGACACTTTTACAGATGAAGAAACCAAAGAAAAAGACTCTTCTGAGACAACCAACTCCACATTGGCTGACCTCATTAAATCCGAACAGGAGAACAGAGGAAAAATGCACACTAAAAACTGGGACACAACAAAATATCAGAAGAAAGTAGCCAAGGAAAAAGAACAGGAAGAAACCGGGGATTCAGAAGAAGAAAATTCAGTGGAAGAAAAAGATGATGATGAACTGACAGAAAGCGATAAAATCTGGAATCATTATAGTGACTTGGCACAACGTAATAAAACCGAAAAAGAAAAGAAGAAAAAAGAACCCAAAGACGAAGATAAGACCGAAAAGGAAGATGAAACCGAAGACGAATATAAGACCGAAAAGGAAGATAAGAAGAGCGAGCAGAAACAATCCGGTGGCATTACCGAAATTCTTGAGCGTTATAAAGAATCACAGAAAAAACAAGGCCCCATGAATTCCAGATCCTATGGGTCGATTGATTAGAATCAGGATCTATTACAACTTGCCTGAATAGAAAAAACCTGTTCTAAACGAACTTATTATGCATGCACAACAAAAACAAACTGCCGCGCCCTCACCCACGCTCGGAAAAGACAATCCGTTAAACACACTGGCCGCGCTTTTGGATGATGATATGCGTGCAGTCAACGCCATAATCATTCAAAATATGCACTCAGACGTTTCTCTAATCCCAACACTGACACAATATCTGACTACCGCCGGAGGAAAACGCATCCGCCCGTTATTAACACTCGCCGGCACTGCCCTCTTTGATGGCCCCATGCATAAAGCATATCATCTGGCCGCCGCCGTAGAGTTCATCCATACCGCCACGCTCTTACATGATGATGTTGTTGATGAAAGCCGCAAGCGCCGAGGACGCCAGACCGCCAACCTCGTCTTTGGAAATCAGGCCAGCATTTTAGTCGGAGATTTTCTGTTTTCAAAATCTTTCCAAATGATGGTTGAAAGTAACTCCCTCGAAATCCTGCGCATTCTATCAGATGCTTCTGCGATCATTGCTCAAGGCGAAATATTACAGCTTGCCACCACCAACGACATCCAGACAAATATGGATACCTATATACAAGTCATTGAATCAAAAACTGCCGCTTTGTTTTCAGCCTCTACCGAAGTTGGCGCTGTGCTCTCTGAGCGAAGCGATGAAGAGCGCTCGGCCATGCACTTATACGGAACAAATATAGGAACAACCTTCCAAATCATTGATGATGTCCTTGATTACGCTGCCGATCAGAAAAAACTTGGCAAGGAAATAGGTGATGATTTTAAAGAAGGTAAAATGACCGCACCGGTTATCTTCGCCCTGCAAAAAGCAAATGATGAAGAAAAAGATTTCTGGCAACGCACTCTTGGTGAAAAACAGCAAAATGAAAACGACTTTAATCAGGCCATGACATAATATAACAAAACATAATGCGCTGGAAAATACAGTAGACCTTGCCCGCCAATACGTTGATGAGGCCAAGGCTGCTCTTGCTTCTGCCCCGGACAATAAATATAAACCGCTGCTCAATGATCTGGCAGATTTCATACTATCCAGAAGCTTTTAATGGATCACATATTAAGTTGTTCCACCATAATGAACTCCACGCTCACGCCCCATATCAACGCACACACGCCCAATGCATTGAGTGGGTACACTACTTCAAGAGGAAGCGGGTCAATCACAAAAAGATAATACATCAGGAAGAAAGACGGGAAAGACAAAATCAAATAACTGCGCATCCCATACATTTCCATTTCAGGAAACATAAAATAGCTCAGACAAATTGTAAGCTGTAACAATCCAGCCAAAATTTTAAACCAGAGATTGGCCATATGCCTAAATATTGGATTAGCAAACAGCAATATCCATACAACTGCCGGTCCTGCACACCACACCACAACCAGAATACTCCTGAAATAAGCCATATTGTCGTAGAGAAAATGATGTTTGAAGTTCCCGGAACTCACCGCAATACAAAAAATGGAAACCAGATAAATCAGACACATAACCGGGAAAAACCGGCGAACAAGTACACTGAAGAAATTCTTTGGCAGCAAATGATCGCTATTATCGCGGCTCAAGCGAATGACTTGCTGATATGCTTTTTTATCGTAATTATAGGTCATACTTAGTAATGCATCTCTATTTTTAAGTGAAACTACTATA
>JAGLKL010000064.1 GCA_023141075.1 Alphaproteobacteria bacterium | reverse complement strand
CCACCAATATCTTCTCCTGTACGAGCATTAAGTTGAACATCAAACTGTGGATATTGCGTAGCTTTGGTTTGTTGTGCTTCGGCATAAGCTACTTCGATATCAGCTTCATAGATATCCAGAGTAGGGCTGTTTGCCAACGTTATCATAACTTGCTGATCAACATCAGCTTCCAATAATTCATAGGGAACAACCGGCAATTTCAACTCACCGGCAGGATCGCCCACCACTTCACGGTAGCTTGCTTCAGCAGCATACAAAGCTTCAAGAGAGCTTGCTTCCATTGCACGTGCCGATGCCAGACGTGCTTTCGCCTGTTCACCATCGGCCCTAGTAGAACGACCGGCTTCGATACTGTCTTTGATTTGTTCAAGGATTTTGATGTGCTCGGCCACATTCTCACGGGTAATCATCAATAAGTGACGACGGCGAATAATTTCAAGATAAGATTCTACGATTGAAAGCCCTGTAAGTTCAGCAGTTTCACGAACGCGCTGAGAAGAAGAAATAACGCGTGCTTTCTGGCGCTCAACTTCGAAATGCGAGTCATAACCGTCAAACAGCATCTGCGTCAGGGTGATGCCGATTTGTCTGCGGAACATATCTTCCTCATCATCGCCGTCAGTGCCTGCGCGTGTAGCCGGATCATTGCTGTGTTCAAACCCCGCATCCCCGGATACATCAATCGATGGCAGGAAGAGTGCTTTCCCTTGGTTCAATTCTTCATCGGTTGCCCGGCGGCTGGCTGCAACCATGCCATATTCAGGATTAGTCGCAATTCCAACGGCTACTGCATCACGCAATGTGTCAACCATATGCCCTTGATCTTCGGCAAATACTGCATCACGCAATGTATCAACCACATGCCCCTGATCTTCAGCAAATGTCTCTCCCGCGCCAAAAACCAAAAACCCCGATACTGCTGTGGAAAGGCACAACATACGCATCTTTTTACTCAATATCACTCTCTTTACCTCTCAAGTTACTCAATAAAACCTTATACAAGCTTATACCAGCTTAAATACCTGCCCATTTTATGCTTTGTATGTTTAAACAAACTTTCAAGCATACAATCATAATATTACATTAAACCCTACATGCGGCACTCTTATGTTTATGCCCGTCTTTACATATTAAATCAAGACTTTATTGCACGTTTTTAAAACAGAATTGTAACAATACCCTCTATTTGTTCTGTAATATTATGTCATTTCATCCCTTAGGGTTTAGACCCTAAAAACAGGGTCAATACCATTCATTTATACAATGGCATTTGTCTCAATACCCTGATTCAGATCAAAACTCGTAACGCCTTCAAGCATAACCAGCTCAATCATTTCAGTAACTCCGCCATTACCCGTTATATCAACAAAAATAGCCGTATCAGCTCCGTTTGATGTCATCATCACAAAATCAGTGATATCGTCTGTTAACGGATCAAAACCGGATAAAATAGAATACAAATTGATTACATCGCCTTCACCGGCATCAAAATCTGTAATCGTGTCAACGCCATCACCGATATTTTCAAATACGAATGTATCAG
Source organism: Alphaproteobacteria bacterium (assembly GCA_023141075.1). Lineage (GTDB taxonomy): Bacteria > Pseudomonadota > Alphaproteobacteria > Micavibrionales > Micavibrionaceae > UBA1672. Next base: position 5,907 of record JAGLKL010000064.1, on the reverse strand, counting down.
CGCCGGAACCACCGTTAAGCACGTCATTGCCTTCTCCACCGACAATCAGGTCATCACCTTCTTGGCCAAAGATTATGTCATCACCGGCACCGCCGTAAAGCGTGTCATTACCGCCGAGGCGACCGTCTCCCTGCGGATCTGTCGATTCTTGTGCCAGTTCTTGCATATTGTCAAGGATGTAATCGATTGTATCTGTTCTGGTCCAACTCGGCTCAACCATGCTTTCACCGGTTTCAAGGCGTTCAAACACTTCCCATCCGGCAGCATCTTCTGTGGTCAAACCATGCAGGTCAGCCAGCATATCTGTAAAGAGGACATCGCCAAAAATCAGGTCATCGCCTTCGCCGCCGATAATCACATCATCACCGGCGCCACTAAGTATGCTGATCGGATTTGTCCCGGCCAAAATGTAGCTAAGATCATTCGGATCATCGATATTGATAGCATCTGCACCTGTATCAATCTGGTTAAGATTATCCATCATCGCAGAGTCAGCATTAATACCAACTGCGATAACATCATCGCTAAGCGCCTGAATTTCAGCAACTTCATTTGTACCGTCAGTAATACCCAGAATTTCATCCATCGGCAAAGAGCCTGTGTCATATCTGATAGTACCATTGGCATCGATATATTTATTGGGCTTACCGTCAGAAACAAAATAGGTTGTTGTAATCGCATTCCCGTCCAGAGGATCGGAACCGTTCAGCCAAGTAATTGCATCTTGCAGCGCGTCTTCATAGTTCGTGTAACCGCTTGCATTCAGTGAATCCAGATAAGTTTCAAACTGTGCAAAACTACCCGCATCCGTAATTGTAAATGTCGCTTCCGTTTTTGTAGTTGTTCCAAACGGCGTAACATGAACAACGATCTCTCCATCCTGATAGGTGCTGAAATCTTCTACCAGATTTGATACGGCATCTTTCAATAGAGAAACTCTGGAGTTTGGATCGCTTATACTTCCCATAGAACCGGAGAAATCAAGAACAAACACGAAATTATAATCCTGTGTTTGCGGAACGTCTTTAGAACCTCCGGCATCACCAACCAGAATATCCATACCGTCCTGACCGTCAATAATACCGTAATCACCGTTAACAAGGTGAGGCACTGTTGAAGTTGCATCATCATCAACATTCTGGCCGACAATCAAATCGCTATTAGGCGGATCAGCCTCAAATCTGATAATGGCTGTATCGCTGTCACCGTCGCCGTCTGTAAGCGTATAAGTAAACTCATCAACTGTTGATACTGCTTCATGTGTCGCTTCAACATCGTTAAGCAAGAATGAAGCGCCACAATATTGACCGGAATTGCTTGAGTAAAGCTCAACGCTTGTAATATCCGAGCTACCGTAATCATCTGAATCTAATGTAAATGTGAAGTAACCATTATTAATCTCGCTGGCAACAAACTGAACTTCAACTGATTGTGTTGAACCATCTGCAAATGCAATTATACATTCTGCGCCATGATTACCGCTATTATTATTAGAACCGAGTTCACCAATCGTAATCGTAACCGTATCAGCTTCTTGCGCAAATGAAATATCGAAAGCCTCACCAATAGGCCATACTTTCGTGCTATCGCTTGTATCCAGATTATCAATACCAAGGCCGCTTCCATCAGCTGTATCAACCCAACTGATATCATAATTACCGCTATTAGCGACTGCCACAGTGATACCGTCTTTTGTGATTGAAGACTGAATACCTGCTACATCGGCTTCCAGCGGATCCAGAGAAGAACTTGTTGATGTATATCCCGAACCAAATGTCGTATCGAAAAGCGTGTAGGTGTACTCACCGTCATTACTGATAACAAGATAACCGTACGTACCGTCAATACGAACATCCGTGCCGTCATCAGGAACAATTTCGCTGTTTGTACCGTAAGTGACAAGCGTCACGTCATTGTCTTCGTCCATGGACATCGTATCATTATCAAGTACGTTGCCGTCATAATGTCCTGTAGAGGCATTGAAATGACCATAATCATCTACAGCGACCGGTCCATCGTCATATACGCGAATGTGAATTTCGGCATCTGCGGTATCGCCTTCGCTGTCTGTCGCGGTTACGCCAAAGTCCAAAGTCAGGTAGTCATTCGGATCGGTATCATCAGGATGATCTATAGTACCCAATAGCGTAAAGTTGTATTCACCATTCGAATAAACGACTAATGCAAAAATCGGCTGCGCCCCGGCTGTACCTGTGTATGTGTCAGTCGCCGCGTCGTACGTTACTGTAATCGGTACACCTTCAGAAGTAAGAGAGCCTATATCATATGTACCGTTACCACTGACATCGCCCGGTGTGTCATTGCCAAAATCAACAGATAAACTGTCATGAACAAATGTGAACGGAGACAGATTTGATTCATCAACATCCGCTGTATCATCGCTGATTTCCGGCTCATCATCTGCTTTTACGCAAATTTCTATCGTGTCATAAGCGCTTGCGCGGTTATCGCTCAAATCGATTTCAGAACCGCTGGTATTTTGTTCATAAGCAACAGACTCCACATTCAATGTGAAAGAACTTGTAACACCGTAAGGAACATTAATACCAAGACCTGCAAGGTCTGCATAATCAACATACCAAGTATCTTCAGATATATTATATACACCGTCCGTCAGCGTTGCTCCGGTAGGAAGATTGCCGATCTTCACGACTTCGATAATTTCGGAACCATCTGTATCGTTAACAGATGTGGTGATATCCAGAGCAATTACTGTGCCTTCTTCTCCGTTTGCATTCTGCGTAGCAAGGTTTGGTATATCAGCAACCGCATCCACATAAACTGTAATCATATCTGAAACAGATTCTGTATCACCATTCGATATTTCCGTGGCTGTAGCCGTTACAGAAATACCGCCAAGATCAACATCGCTGTCTGCTGGGGGAGAAACTGTAAACCCGTCTGAATAATTAGAACCTGCCGGAAGCACGATCTCATATGTATCAACACCAGTCTGTACCCAGCCTGCGCCGGTAAAGTTCCATGAAGCAGGGACACCGCTAATTGTAACTGTCAGAAATTCAGAACCGTCCGTATCGGAAAGCTGCGCTGACACAGGAACAAATATCGAGTTGTCTTCTTTTACATAAGCGTCGTCAACACTCAGTGTAGGCTTATCGGCATCTCCTTCCCATGTCATGGTAAAGAAGTCATAGTCAAAATTATCGTCATTTGTTGTATCAAAATCTGTATCGGTAACCGGATTTTCAGTTGTATACATTGTAACCTGCAAACTGATCGAACCGGAGAAATTCGGATCAGCAGGTGTAATCGTTAGGCCTGCCAACTCAATCGACGTAAGAATATAAACACCTGAACCGGGATATGTTTCGCTGCCCGCAGAAAGCGTAAATCCGGAAGGTACACCTGAAATCTCATAATTGACAATATTTTCAGAACCATCATCGGCTCCAACACCGTTATTCACTTCTTCACCTGTTTGGCCGGTGATATTAATAGCCAGAGTAGCTCCTTCCGTGCCGGAGTTATCCTGAGCGTCAACATCAGACTGATCGGCAACCGCATCCACAATTACATCAAATGTTTCTGTAACTGTGCCTGTCTTGCCGGTTGAAGAATCCGTTTCCGTTACTGTACAAATAAGGTCAAGCGCATCCACATCGCTATCAGCAGGAGGTGTCAGAATCGGGCCGCCATTCAGGGTCGTGCCCGCAGACAAAATAATTGTCCATGTCCCTGTTATGTTATTATAAGAACCCGTACCGACAAGATTGCCGGAATCATCATAAGCACCGTCAGAAACACCCCATCCAGTAGGAATGCCGGAAATTGTTACTGTCAAAACCCCGTTATTTGACTCAGGGTCTGCATAAGCATCAACTGTCACACTGTCATCTTCATAAACATAAGCAGTATTGATATTTGCATCAGGATCAAGATCATCAGAATCTTTTTCCTCTTCTTCCCCAAAGAACAATTTGTCTTTTGCTCGTGGAAGACTATATTGCAACATTGTCGGGTCAATCGGACCGACATCTTCCAGACCGATCACGCCTTGTGCTTCAAAACTGCTTTGGAAGCCATAACCGCGACCAGAAGAAGAAATCCCCGTAGCGCCTTCTTCTCCACCGGCTTGCGGTTCAATTTGCGCAATGCTTTGTGCATCGGATTGAGATTGAATTTGTGACTGAGGTTGTGTTTGCGATGTTTCTTCACCGGCAGCAGGCTCTATTTCTGCTTCATCTTCATCTTCACGACTGCCTTCTTGCTGCTGAATCAATGCTTCTTTTATAGAAGATTTCAACTCCTCAAGTGAAGGGGATTGTACATCGTTTTCCACTTCGCGGGGTGTAGAAGACAGAGCCTGGTCTTGCCCCGCAGCCTCAGGAGCATCTTGCATATTTTCAACTGCTTCAACCGATTCGACTGGAACAATGGAAAGCTCTTCTTCCAAGGGAACAATAGCCAGATCGTCAGCAAGCAAATCCTCGGAAACCTCACAAGGTTCTTCAGAATATATTAGTGAATCGTCTTTGGTCTGAGCCTTCGTTTCTTGTGATGAAACCGTTTGTGAATTGGCGTTAGTCTCAGCCATTATTAATACTCCCAAGCAAACTTCATAATAAGTAATATCCCTAACGGATATTCCATAAGCCCCGTTTTAAGCTATTATAGCTCTTTCGGATACCCCTAAATCTTAACTTTTTGTTAACGAATTTCTACTGTTTTAACAGAAATAACGAAAGCAAGTCAAAGAAATTATGACAAAAGTAGTAATGTTATGAAAAAGAGATATTTAAGCAAGAAAAGGCGCCTGATAAGCGCCTTTCATTTTTCTATATGTAGTCTTATAAATATCCTAAAAACTGAGACGTTTTGCACTACGCACTTGTGACAAAGTTTTAACCTTCTCAAATAACTCATCTGGAATCTGCTGATCTACCGAAACTATACAAATAGCGTCCCCGCCTGCGGCTGTGCGCCCCAAACGAAAATCCGCAATATTAACTCCGGCATCGGCCAGAATTGTGCCTAATCCGCCGATAAGCCCCGGTTTATCTTCATTCCTGATAAAGAGCATATCGCTAGTAAGCGCTACTTCTACAGGTACTTCCTCGATATTAACAATGCGCGGTTCTTTGCCGGTAAAGAGCGTTCCGGTCACATTGCTCGTACGCGCCTCGGTTTTGATAACAACATTCATCACAGAACGCCAGTTCACGCCATCATCATCGTAGCTTTGCTTGATGTTGATGCCACGATCTTTAGCGACTTGAAGCGCATTAACAAGATTAACATTCTCCACCTGTGAACGAAGCAAATGTGCAATCAAAGTAGAGGTAAGCGGATCAGTGTTTACACTGGTGACAGTACCGCAATATTCGATCTCTACCGCCTCGATAGCACTCTCGGTGATCTGCCCGGCAAATTCACCCAGTTGCTCTGCTAATTTCAGGTATGGCTCAAGCTTAGGTGCATCTTCCACAGAAACCGAAGGCATGTTCAAAGCATTCGTGACCGCTCCGTTAAGAAGGAAATCAGAAATCTGCTCTGCCACTTGAACAGCAACATTCACCTGAGCTTCTTTCGTAGAAGCCCCAAGGTGCGGTGTACAAACAACATTATTATATCCAAACAAAGCATTCTCTTTAGCAGGCTCGACCTCATAAACGTCCAGCGCCGCCCCGGCAACTTTGCCCGAATCAAGAGCATCCTTCAGATCAGCTTCAACAATAATACCACCGCGAGCACAGTTAATGATGTGCACACCGTCTTTCATTTTGGCAAGCGTGTCCTTATTAATGAGGGCGGTTGTATGCTCATTTTTAGGGACATGGATGGTAATAAAGTCCGCACGAGCCAGCAAATCATCCAGCTCCACTTTCTCAACACCAATTTCTTTAGCACGTTCTTCGGTAAGGAATG
>JAGLKL010000063.1 GCA_023141075.1 Alphaproteobacteria bacterium | reverse complement strand
GGAGCGCCGCCATTTTTGTATATCGAATCCATAGTGTCAAGCGCGTCAGCTATATTTCCTTCCAGAACTTTTTCAAGCAAATCAAGGTTTTGCGCACGATCAGTTAAGCCTAACATGTCCTGAATAAGTACGGCGGTCATCTTTTTATCTGATAATGCCATGGCTTGATCGAGCAGGCTCAGTCCATCACGCACAGAACCATCGGCTGCGCGGGCAATCATGGTGAGCGCTTCATCCTCTATTTTATACCCTTCCTGATCGCAGATTGATTTGAAATGCCGGGCAAGAAGGTCGGTATCGATGCGTCGCAAGTCAAAGCGCTGGCAGCGGGAAAGTACGGTGATAGGGACTTTACGGATTTCCGTGGTGGCAAAGATGAACTTTACATGCTCGGGTGGCTCTTCTAAAGTCTTCAAAAGTGCGTTAAACGCATTCTTGGAGAGCATATGCACCTCGTCGATAACGTATATTTTATAACGTGCTTCTGTGGGAGCATAGCGCACACCATCAAGTATCTCGCGTATATCATCCACGCCGGTGCGGCTTGCGGCATCCATCTCAATGACATCAGGGTGACGGTCTTCGGAAATAGCCTGACATAAAGAGCAGTCAGAGGTATCTTCACTCGTCGGACCGCCTTTACCCTCCGGGCCTTTGTAATTCAGGGCTTTGGCGATTATGCGTGCTGTAGTGGTTTTACCAACGCCTCGCACGCCTGTAAGCATGAAGGCGTGCGCAATACGTCCCGACTTTATCGCGTTTTTCAAGGTTCGTACCAGAGCATCTTGTCCGATCAGAGTATCAAAATTCTGTGGGCGGTATTTGCGCGCTAAAACGCGGTACTCTTTCATTTTTTCAGTTACTTCTTTAACCATGTCTAATATCTAGAGCAATTCCCCGTGCGCTGCAAGATGAGCAGGGAGAGAATCTCATTTTTGCCCCAAAAGAAAAGTTTTATGAAAAGTTGGACAAAAAAGTGAAAGTCCCTTAAAATATTCTCTAAAAATAATATATAACGATATTTTTATGGGTGAATATTTAAGGTGAAACAGTCAGATACCGGATCTCAATTAATGGAAAAAACCGGTAATGTTGCAACAGAAGCGTTGCGTCAAGGTTTTCATATGGATTTGCCTGAATTGCTGGGTACACTTTATGGTGATGCGGATGTTCATCATGTTTTATATATGACTGTACGTCACAAGTACTATGAGGAATATCTAGGTTCGTTAAAAAGGAATGATGTACTCAAGAGTCTGGCTGAAAATGCCGCTACAGATATATTCTTTGAGTTGCCCAAGAGCAGGAAGAATTTGGTCGATTCTTTTCAAAATGCCGCTAAAGATGGAGTTTCGGATTCCGACTATGAAAAATTTGCCCGGGATTTTCAAGAAGGGAGCAACCCTACATCCAAAGATGATGATGTTGCTCTTGCCTCTGCTTATAGAGAAGTTATTGAAGATGGCAAAATAAAATATGTTCTTACTGATGAAACACAATCTTTTCTTGAGGATTACTTAGCACCATTATTGAACAGGGCGACTCGCTACGGAATTTCTGCACATTTGACAGATGACGGGGCTGATTCTGCTTTGTATTGGGCGCAGAAAGAGGCATGTGAAGAAGAAAACGGAGGAAAAGATGAGCCGGCTTGTGTGAAAGCTTTGAGAGAGTTTTTTCTTTCACGGTTGCCAGATGAACCGGAGGCGGTTTTTATTGAAAGAACTGCTGGAGATGGAAAAACGTTGATTTCCGGGGGAGCGACTCACGGATCGCAAAAAGATGATTTTGAAGAGCATCTCGAAGAATATTTTGGCGAGAAAAGACGTGTGATTAAGATTGATGTTGCACCAAATTATATGATTTATAACAAGATTTATGGTGAGATCGTGAAAAGTGCGAGACAGGCTGTCCCGGAGATTGGTGAAGATCCGCCTGATCTGGTCTATTTAACAGAAGAGAAAATGTGTTTGACCACGAAGAACACGCCGGATTATGTTCTGGATGCTCTCAAGCAAAAGGGAATTGAATTTACGTCTCTTGAGAAACTCTATGGTCAGAAGGATACAGACGAGCAGTCTTTTATGGCACAAAACGTTGAAAAAAAGGAAGAGCATATAATGCTTGCAGAGGGCGTTGCTTCTTTTGTGAGCACTTAATAATGGTTCCACTTAAGAAGTGTATAGAATTGCGCCAAGGAATTATTCTTAAATGAAACTACTATAAATTCAAGAGAAAGTTTAGAGAAGTGGAAAGCCGAATACGACCCGAAAAAATTCGTTGGTGGCTGCTTCCTCTCGGATCTGACCGGGCTACAATCGATATTTCGTCCGCACCGACTTTCCAAATGTTTTTATAATGATGCAGACACCGAATTTCAAGCGTTTTGTCTTTTTTTCGGCCAGTGTCAACAAAATGTTAATCAGTTTTTAGGTAGTGTAGTCACATGTTATGTACAATTCTGTTTCAATAAACCCTTTATTCTGATGGCCAGAAAGGCTTATGATGTGGCTGGTTGTTACAGGGTTTTGTATGAGGCTTTAATTGTTTGAGCCTTGTAAGTCTTAAAAATATAAAAGGGGACGTCAATGGAAGACGAAAATGTCGCAAATGTAACTGAAGAAGACGGCGTACCGGTCTCTAATTCTATGGCGGCGTTCAGCGATAGCCTAGAACAGCTATCGCAGTCACTGGAGATCTTATATATCACAAATAATGCCAGTGGGCGTCGAATCTTTCGTGATAAATGGATGGAAGTCGCAGATTACCTGTTTGGTAGTGAGCTAACGACTTTTGATTTATATGGGGCTGAGAGCGAAGAACAGCGTACACGTCGCATTGGGCTGGAAGAAGAGGCGGATATGCGCCGCATTGACCTTAAACAAACTCTCAGTGAACTGGTTAAAAAGAGTGTGGAGGCCGGTTCCTTACAATTCGATTATGTAGGGGGTGTGGTTGATAAATATGGTGCGGGCTTGTCGCAATATTTGTATGAGAGCAGTGTTATTGAACGTGTGCGCCCCGGCGTTATGGCGGAATTTAAGAAAACCAAGAAAGAACAGGAAGGGGATGAAATTGATTCGGCACTGGAACAGGTGACATCGGCAGAGTCTTCTATTGAGCCGGAGGTTGAGCAAGGGCAAGAGGCCGGACAGAATCAAGAAACTGAAGTTTCTCCAAGTGTTGTTGAAGAGATGAAGCAATCCTTGGAACATGCCCAAGAACATGAGCCGGAAGCACCCCAGTTGGAACAAAGCGAAAACCACGAACAAATCCAGGACATTGCAGGAACGCAGCAAATGTCTGAGCCTGTGCAGCAGCAACAGCGTATGCAGCAAACGGAGCCGGTTAATGTTTCTGAGGAGCAGAGCTTGCAGCAAATTGAACCGGTTGCTCAATCGTTTGATACTCCGCTGACCCAACAACCGCAAGGGGAGACGAAAAACACGGAAGAGACAAAATTATCTGTGGAGGAGGTAGAACTTTTAAGTAATAAGAAAAAAATTCCGGTTATCCCGGCGCAGGATGCTATTCAGGATATTCCTACGCAGCACGGGCAAGTACAAGAAGGACAAGCCGCACAAACTGAGTCGTGGGCAAACTCTAATAAAGAAGGTCTGCCGCCGGTTTCGGAAGATGATCCGCTAGACCATGTAATGCCGATTGAAACATCTGTGCCCGAATCTGTGGTATTTGAAGGGGACGTTGTACAGGATGTTTCGCCGGAATTAGAACCGGACAAAGGTGCTGTCGCGTCTGAAACCAATATAGATGCTATGCTGGAGCCTGTGTCCTTGGGAGAACCGCACCAAGAGGAGTCCTTTGCGACACAGCCGCAGAAGGATATCGAAGCAAAAGCGCAGAATGTGTCAGAAGAGGGCTTTCAAAACTTGAATGTACCGGATCTGGCGGATATACATGAAGCGATAGCCGCACAAAATATTCCGGCAGCAGAAGAGATGATTGCTGAAGGTATTTTGCAAAAAGAAGATTTGTCAAACCAAGCGCAACAAAAGCAGCCTGAAGAAACTATGCCAGAAGCAAAGCCAGAAATTTCGGAACAAGAACCGGCTGATGTGCTTTTTCCTCAGGAAGTGTCGGCACGAGGCCAAGAGCCTGTGCCAACGTCAGAACCTGCGCTTATGTCAGAGGATGAGGTCTTTTCACCTGATACTGCCTTGTCTCAAGAAGCGTCGTTGCAACAAGCTGTGCCAGCTATGGAGCCGGATCCTGAGGTCAAGGGAGATGTTGCAAAAGAAGAATTCTCCGTGTTTTCTCTGGAAGAGGAAGTTTTGCGCGAAGACCTCTCGCAGGTGCTTCAGAGTGTGCCGGAGTTAGAACAAAAGCCTGAATCGGAAAAAGTGTCTGGGTCAAAAGCTACGGCAGAACTTTTGGAAAGGTTCGTAGAGCCGCAGATACAGCAGGGAGCACCGAGCGTGGAGGAGAAAGTCGAAACAGCGCAATTTGCAGCAGGAACCGTGGAGGTTTCCGTGCCTCAACAGCAACCAGAAGACGCGCTGCAAGCTGAAGAAGTAGTTGTGCCGGAGCCGGAACAGCCAGAAGCGGTGCCCTCTGTTGAGGAGCAAGTGGCATCGCTACAAACTCAATCGGGGGCACCAGTTACTTCTACAGAGCCACCGCCTCGTTTTGAACCGGAGTTAGATCCTGAGCCAAAAGAAATTCCTATTAAGCTAAGACCCAGAGGGGAGAAGTCCGGCGATTCTGACATTCCTAATATTATGAAATATGTGTCTGAACAAGAAGAAATAGAACTACAAAACAACCAGACGGTAACAAAAGACCGGTCTGAAGAACTAAAAGATGAAAACGGTGATGCTAATCAATAATATTACAAGAAATAATTGTAATATTATTTTGTCGTGGGTTGTGCAGAGATATTATAATTTTTTCACGCTCTGATTTTAAGTTGAAACTCAAACACCAAAGCGAGAAATGTAAATATGGCAAGTTTTGATTTTATAGAGGCATCGGCTAAAGGATATGAGTTTTCATGGTATGAGCGTTCTTATCTCATGCGAGCGGCAGTTCCAGTAGTTTTGGTTAAACTTGCCAGCATTCTGATCATACGTTTTATGCATATTGAGGATCAAAGTCTTTTAAGCGGACTTATTACTATGCCGGCTCATGTGATTGAAGCGTTGTTTATGGTCAGTGTTGTCCGTTTTATTGCCTTTCGTGAACCTTTATTTGAGTTTAGCCGTGTTATGGGAGGTCGCCCGCCGCCAGATATAGCCCATGATGACAAGGCAGCGATGGGAGATGCTGAAGTAAGACATAAGCAAGACGCTTCTGTGTTTACGAGGGTGGCAATGTTTAAAGCCGGGGTGGCGATGTATTTGCTTATAAAAATCGTGCAACTTGGTTTTATCGGAGCGATGCTTGATTACGGTAGGGGGTTAGATCCGGGGGCGGAGGTGCCTGCACCCGAGCAAAACCTTGCTAATGCACTGGTTTTTATGGCGTTGACAGGGGCTTTGTTATGGGCGTTCCGCCTAGTTTGGCTCTATATACCCATGGCCATGGGCTATACTGTGAGCGGGTTTTTGAAACGCATTAAAGGCATGATGAGTTCACTAAGCATTTTTGCAACCTGGTTTGTAACCTTTTTCCCGCTTATGGTGCTGATTTCAGGGATATTTATGTTATCCAGTTTTGTGTTTGTATCTGAAACGATTCTACAGCTTTTTATATATGATGTTATCAGGGTTTTTGGTGAGACACTGATTATCTTGGTACAGACTGTTGCTATGACTTTTGGTTTTATCGAGGTATTAACCAATCAAAATAAAAAAGAATGAGAGCCTATAAGGTTTATTAGGTTAAGAATAAGATGAAAATATTTGTTACAGATCTGGAAGGAACTGAACATGAATTGGAGGCCATAGAGGGGTGGCGGGTGATGGAAATTATCCGTGATTACGGTTTGCCGATTAAGGCTGAATGCGGTGGTGCCTGCTCTTGTGCGACATGCCATGTTTATGTGGATGAAGGGTGGTTGGACAAAATCCAGCCAATGCGGGATGAGGAAGAAGAAATGCTTGATTCTGCCTTTAATGTGCAAGACAATTCGCGCCTGTCTTGCCAGATTATTCTGGATGAAAGCTTGGATGGTCTGCATGTTACTCTTGCGAAAAACCCAGATTAAGAAGAGGGTCATGACCCTTTTTTTTATGAAAGTATTAAATATGAAATATTTTATCGTTGCGATCTTATGCTTAATAAATTTTAGCTCCAACTCTTTCGCAAATTGGGATTATGATAAATCCAGTAAGAGTATTTATTCAATTTATAAAACTGAAGACAATATGTATGGTGATGTTTATATAATTGCAAAAATTGTTGGGAATGAGATCTCTTTCATTGCAACAGTGCCATTTTCGGAGTATCAAAAAGTTTTCACCTTAAATCCGCCAATCATTTTAAGTTACAAAGGTAAAAAATTAGTTAAACACGATCTATTTTTTTGGGGAAAGAAAGGTAATATAGAAAAAATTAAAATTGGTAATGAATCTTTCAATTCTTTTTATAAAAACAACAATAATGAATACCAAATATTGAACAATAAAAAAGAATACTCAAAACTTATAGAAGCTTTTAAAAAGGGTAATCAAATAATTTTAGATAAGCATTATTGGAATAAAAATAATAAAAAATCATATCCTTTATTTTCCTTAACTGGATTTACTGAGTCATATAACAAATATATTGAAGGCAATAAGCAATCTAAAACAGTAGTTAACGAATTTGATTCTAGCATGGTCATATCTGCGAAAAGCGTGGACAAAGAATTGCTGTGTGGATAAATACAGACCACGGAACTTACGCTCTAAATGGAACGGCTATAGATTGGTTTAAGAAAACAAAGGAAATTGGAGCCCCATTGATTGGTAGTGATGGTAAGGATTGGAAAATAGGTCGAAATCATATAGATACGTCTGTAATGAGCATTTTAATTAAGAGTGGACTTAAAAAGTGTAGTTCTCAAGAATAATCCCAGTTTCAGGATTGATGCAATTGTGCAGTTCCTCCACCCGCTGCGAGAGAAAAAACATTATCGTATCATTGTCATTCTTCCCACCGATACCGCCGCCATCAAATACGTTACGTATAGGATCAACGGCGATGATATCGGGTGGCATTACTAAAATATTCTTGAACACAGATCTTACAACCCTGTCGATGTCATCCTCATTCAGGATTAGACGAATTTGCGGGGTCATCACAATCGAATTGACGCATTATTTAAAATTGAATCATTTTATGTGACGTAAACTATATAATCATAGAAACGAGGATATCTGCAAAATTATCCTTAAATTATGTCGTGAAAAGCCTCTCAATTAGTCATGACACAAAAAAGTTATCTTTATTATAGAACCCTCTGCAAAAGTCAGTAAAGTTGTGACAACGTTACTTTTTATATTCTTTAGTGTTATTTTTCGTTTATCTTATTGTTTTAAATCCTTTTTTTCTGATTTCAGG